>JAFDDW010000126.1 GCA_019310665.1 Deltaproteobacteria bacterium | reverse complement strand
ACCCGCAATAAGCTGGGAGTTTCCGGAGTAAAAGAATTGCTGGGTCGCGGCATCAGTTATTGTGTCGAATGCGATGCCAATTTTTACAAGGGTGAAGATGTTGCCGTGGTCGGTGGTGCCAGCGCCGCTGTTTCCGGTGCCCTGACCTTGCTGGGCTATGCCAAAACCGTTCATTTGATTTGCGGTGAGCTGGAAGTGACGGATACGCTCAAAAACCAGCTGCAAAAAAGCACTGTCATCGTCCGTGAGAAAGTGAAAGTCAAAGAAATCGTCGGACAAACCGACGTGGAAGGAATCGTTTTGGACGACGGTTCTAAACTTGAGGTCAGCGGTGTGTTCATTGAACTGGGGGCCAAGGGCGTTATGGAGCTGGCAACCCATCTCGGTGTCCGGCTGGATGATGAGATGAAATACATCGATACCAATAAAGTGATGGAAACCAATGTTCCCGGTGTGTTTGCCGCCGGTGACATTTGCGGTCCGCCCTGGCAGATGGCCAAAGCGGTCGGTGAAGGTTGCGTGGCCGGCATCGGTGCCGCCACCTATGCCAAGAAGATAGCAAGAAAAAGCCCGTAGCTTGACAATCAGCTATCGGAAATCTAAACCACGGAGAGCACAGATAGAAGATTCGAAGGTATGAAGGTGAGAAATTGAGAAGGTTCTTCCGACCTTCTTATCTTCTGCTCTTCTGATTTTCTTTTCGCCTTTGAGCTATCAGCTATCGGGAAATCTAAACCACGGAGAGCGCAGAAAGAAGATGCGAAGGTTGGAAGGAGAGCAGATGGATATCGAACCACTCGCCGGCCGGGAGCACTTTCCAGCCATTTCAAAATCCACCTAATTTTGATGATAATTTTAATCTGAATAACTCAAGGAGAATGATTATGCGACAGATATTTTTTGTTTTGATAGTACTTCTTTTTATCGTTTCGACAGCTATGGCCGGTAATGGCGTGATCAGTGTAAAGAGTTCACACGATGTAAAGGTCACGGCGGATCGTCTTGAAAACATTTTAGGCCAAAAGGGGATGAACGTATTCATCCGAATTAATCATGCCGCCGGTGCCCAAAAGGTAGGTAAAAAGCTGCGGCCTACGGAATTAGTTGTCTTTGGCAATCCCAAGGTCGGCACACCGCTGATGCAGTGCAGTCAGAGCGTTGGGATTGACCTGCCGCAAAAAGCGCTCATCTGGCAAGATGATCAAGGGCAAGTATGGCTGTCTTATAATGATCCAAATTATCTGGTGCAGCGACACGGACTTACCGGATGCGCGGAAGTTATCAAAAAAGTTGAAAAGGCGTTGAGCAATTTTGCCAGAGCGGCCACCATGCCGTAAAAGGGAGCTACAATGATTTTCGGATTCTTATTATTTCCGGATTTAGAAGAACTCGACCTGGTCGGACCCTGGGAAATGGTGGCCATGTGGAGCCAGTACGCCGATGGCCCTGAAAAATGCCTGATGATTGCTGAAACCAAGGAGCCTGTGCGCTGCTCAAACGGAATGGTCATTCAGCCCCATGTTGCGTTTGAAGATGCACCCCGGTTAGACTACCTGTTAATACCCGGAGGCTTTGGGACAAGGGAGCAGGTGGACAATCAACGCTTGATCGGCTTCGTTTCAGAACAGGCCAAAAACTGTAAAGCGATCTTATCTGTCTGCACGGGTTCTTTTATTTTACACGCCTGCGGACTGTTGAAGGATAAAAAAGCAACCACCCACTGGCTGTCCCTTGAGCACTTGAGGAAATTTAAAGATGTTGAAGTTGTCGAAGAGCGAATCGTTAAAGACGGCAATATCTGGACCTCGTCCGGGGTGTCGGCCGGAATGGATCTGGCATTGGAGTTTATCGAGCATGAGGCCGGGGATGCAACCGCCGGCAGTGTCCAGTCTTTTGCCGAGTATTATCCATCCGGCAAGAATTACGGAACCTTTCACACAGACCCCAAAGCGCCCGGCTATTTGACCAGGGAATCTTGATTCTTTAATATTCAATCGATTTATTTCGACGAAAAATAAGCTATTCCGTGCTGCCCGGCTCCGGTTCGCCAGGCGTTGTATCCGGTTTGTCAGGCACCACCTGAATCTTCAGCGGTCTGTCAGCATCAAAATGGACATCGTGCTGCGGAAACGAAATGACAATACCGGCCTTGCGAAACTCGCGGTCAATGGCTTTGTGCACTTCATGCTGGACGGGCAAGCGGTTGTCGATGTTGTTTATATATAACCGCAACTCAAAATTAAGGCTGTTGTCCCCAAAACCGAGAAAATAGGCGCTCGGTTTGGGGTCCTTGAGTACCAGCGGATTTTCCTTTAGCACTTTCAGTAATAATTTTTCGGCCAGCTCGGTGTCGGAACCGTAGGCAATACCGACTTTTATGATAGAGCGGGAGATCGGGTCCGAAAGGGACCAGTTGATCAATCTGCCGGTGATGAATTCCTTGTTGGGAACAATCAGTTCCCTGTTGTCCCAATCTACAATGGTGGTGGCCCGAATGCGGATACGTGAAACCGTGCCGCTGACCTCTCCGATGGTCACCGTATCCCCCCTTGTGATGGGTCTTTCAAAAAAAACGATCAGGCCGCAGACGAAATTGGCTACAATTTCCTGCAAACCGAACCCGAGACCAACACCCAGGGCGGCCACCAGCCACTGCACGCTTGACCATCTAAACCCGATGGTGTTGAAAGCCAGTATGAATCCGATGGCCGTAATCGCATAACGGCAAACTGTTGTGAAAGCATAGCGCGCGCCGGCGTCCATGGGAAGCCGGTTGAGGAGCGTAATTTCGAGCAGTCCCGGCAGATTGCGTGAGGCAATGATCGTGATGACAACCACCACGACGGCCATTACCAGATTGGCCAGGCTGATCGGTATTGCCGTTGTTATCCCGTCGACCACCCCGCTGTAGCTCCAGAGGTGGATGTCCTGCAAGATACCAAAGGCCGGGAAAACAGATCCCCAGATGGCCCATAATCCGATGGCAACGAGGATAAACATGACGGTTCGCAGCATAGACCGGGTTTGCTCATCAATTTCGGCCAGACCAATTTCGAGCTCAGGCTGTGTAGTCGTTGGGCCCTTCTCATCCGTTACCGAAACCTTCGACTCTGCGTGCTTGCGGCGATTTGCTTCCCGCTGAGCTTCCGCCTTGCGCCGGGCCTCCCGCATGGCAAATCTTCGACTGGCGAGAGACAAACACCGCAGTGCCAGGCTGTTTAAAACGATCAGAAAAATCACCATCCCCACGGTGGCGCGCATTAAATCGCGCAATTCCAGGGCCGAAAGAAAGTACCCGATGGCCGCCAGAACAGCCAGGAAAAGCGGCATGCCGACGGCCACCGGCCACCAGATATACCGCAGACGCGCCAACCAGCCGGTGGGGTGATTTTTTAGCAGGGTAGTAACGACGCCGCCCGAAAAACGCAGGATCTGTCCGAAAAACGCTGAGACGGCGATCACCTGGACAATTAACGCCAGTTCCGCCATTGAATCGCCAAATTCAATTTCTTTGACGGTCGCCATTGCCGAAACTAGAAATCCCATCAACACCCCCACCGGCGTAACCCACCGCAGGTTTCTCAGCAGGCTTCGGCGGACCGGTTCATTCCATTTAAAATGAACGTGAGCCAGGCCGTCACGGCGACAGAGATGATAGAAAAATCTGATGGCGGCTAACGACCCGGCGGCGGACATCAAGCCGGTGGCGATTACCTGGGTAAAGCCATGCAGCCCTGGCAATTGCAGCAGTTGCCGGGCCACGAAAAACATCAAAAAGGGGAAACCAACCGCCAGATAGACCGTCAAGGCCAGAGTCCAAAGGGTCAAAGCGAAGCTGTCTTTTTGCTGTCGGTCGACTCTCTCGGCCGCTCGGGATATTTCACGGCGCCCCCATCTGCGCCCCAACAAAAGCACGGCACTGATCAACAATCCCAGGACCCACATGCCCGAATGAGTCCTGAAGGAATCCAACGCATCGGATAGTGTCAAGCGCCAGCGGGCGGGGTCAACCAGCACCGTCAAAACCGCGAGGCTATTTTTCAGGTCGGTAAAGTTGATGATACTGGAACTCCGAATCCACACCAGATGTGCATCTAGAAAATCGGCATACGCTTTAGCCTTGGCAACCAGCTGTTGTTCGGCAAACTCAATGTTTTGCAAGTTTTTGAAATAACGATTGTATCCGGTCTGTAATTTTTCCAGCAATTGGCGTCGATCTGTCAGAAGCTTGCGTACGTCTGATCTCAGGGCTTCGGCCTTGTCATGTGTCAGGTAAACAAGCGAATCGATTATTTTACCGGTTTCGGATTCGATGTCGGTAAGCTCCCGCCGTTGGCGATCGAGCCGGTACTGGATTTCACGGATTTCGCTCATTTTAGTTTTTCGTTTGCCAGAACTTTGGCGATATTTCTCCGGGCTGGGAAGCAATTGACGTTGCCGGCGCAAAGCCAGACCGATGGCCTCGGTTAACACCAGGGCTGCCACTCTTTCTGTTGCCAGAGCAAATTCTTCCTCGATTTCTTTAAATTGCTTTGCTATGCGCTCGAGATTTTGGGTCAATCCAGTTTCCTGGCGGGCTATTTCCTCAAGCTCCACACTGAGCTTTATGTTGATGTCGTATTGCTCTTTGACCTCCGCGGCCAGCTCGGGTGTTTTGTCTTTAGCTTCCTTGGCTTCTTCCCGCACTTTGGTCGTTTCCCGTTGGAGTCTTTTCGTTACCTGGGCCTGCCAGGCTTTTACCAGCGCTTCTCGACCTGCCACTTCACGAGCTGCCAGATCACTTTCTACCCTCAACAGCGACCCAAACATTTCGTAGCTGTTTAATTGTTGTTCATATACTTTTATTTCAGCCTTCAGCTTGAGTTGCTCTGCCCGAAGCAACAGCCGGCGGGATTCGGCTACAAGGGCGGGATCACCGGCGGCAAGCTGGCTTTGCAATTCTTCGTTTACTGTCCTGAGACGCGCTTTAGCAGCGGCGATATCTTTCGGAAGGTGCTCGAGGAGATCTTTTTGCTTGTTTAATTGATCATTCCAGCCGGCCAGAAGGTCTTTTGCTGCGGCAAGCTGGGCCTGTTCTTTCTGAAGTCGCTGTTCAAGCGCGAGGGTCTTTTTTTTTGCAGCCATGGCTTCAACCGCTTCCGGCGGTAGGAAGGGCTTGGCTAATTCAGACTGAATAGTTTTGATACGTTGCGGTGCGGTTTTTATCTGCCGGGATAGTGCCTTGGATTGCCCATTGAATTCATCGAGTAATTCACGAAAGCCAATCGCCTGGTCGAGCATTTTGATGGCACTGTCTTTGCTCGCTTTTTCCAGATTCTGCGAAGCTTCCACCTCGGAGCGCTTCAGCCTGAGTTTATCAAGGGTCAGGTCCGCTGCGGATTGCGCCGACACCACGGGCGCATTTGATGGAGGTTGTGAAGACGCATTTTGGCCGGCAACAAAGGAAGGGTTCAGGATTGTCGCCAGCAGAGCCAGGACTACAACGATCCATAAATGGTGAAGCTTTGAAATTTTTGACATTATATTTCTCCCCAATTATTAAATCGAATTATAACGCTTGATTTAAAAAAAGAAAGGTATAATTGAAAAATGGGCTTGACCGGATTGGCAATGATAATTAACTTGGGCCAACTTTTTGGTTGCATGATATTAAGGTTTTTGGAGGATTCGAGTTGATGTTTGGAGATCATAAATGGGTGAGATCCAATCGGCTGTCTTATTTTATAAGTATTTGCATTTTACTTCTTCTGTCAGTGCCATCCCGGGCTGTCGACGAAAGTAATCAAGAGCGCAGGTTATCTTTTTACAATACCCATACCCATGAGCGTTTGACGGTTATTTACAAAAAGGGGAATGTCTATGTCCCGGGAGCCATGGAAAAAATAAGCCACATTTTGCGCGATCACCGGGCCAGTGAAACACACGCCATGGACCCCAGATTGATGGATTTTCTGTATGACCTGCTGACAGAAGTGAATAATCATGGCGAGGTCCATATCATCAGCGGATACCGCTCTCCGGAAACCAATGCCAAGTTGCGCAAAACAAGTAAGGGAGTTGCCCGGCGCAGTCGTCACATGCAGGGCCAGGCCCTTGATTTTCGTCTGCCGGGAACCGATACGGCCGTTTTGCGGGACACGGCCCGCAAGATGAAACGTGGGGGTGTCGGCTACTACAAGAATTCGGATTTTATCCAGATAGACATGGGCAGAGTCCGTAATTGGTAGCTCCTGCGTTACGTGTTACGGGTTGCGCGTTACGTGGCAGAATTCGAAACATGGACATGTTATGCTCAAAAGAGAAAAGAAAATCAGAAGAGCAGAAGATAAGAAGGTCGGAAGAACCTTCTCAATTAACTGACAGCAAACTAAAGAGGGGTACACCATGAAGACGGGGCTTATCCTAGTGGATATTCAAAA
>JAFDDW010000125.1 GCA_019310665.1 Deltaproteobacteria bacterium | reverse complement strand
GATATCAGTATTCTGGGCGTGGAGTATTGCGGAAAGGATGTAGTCCAGGAAAGTATACAACCTTAACCGAGGCTACTGACCTCATTGAAATCCTAACCCGGATAAACAGGGAAAAAACAAATCGCATATAACAAAAAATAGCCAATGATCAAAAAGACAAATTCAAAACAAAGATAAGGCTGTTAATCATCCAGCATCCAACCTTCCGCCTCCAGCCTCTAACCTCCAACGGCCGCAGGCCCTATCTTACTCAGCCATAAACATCACACAGCGTGACGTTCTGCCGTCCACTTTTAAGACAAACGGGCGGTCAAGAACGGTGTGGGCCACAAAGGCGGTTTCGTTGGCAACCGGTAAGGAGCTAATCCAGTCCCAATCCAAAGAATCCTGCTTGTCATCGGCGACCGTCACATAGTTGATCCCCAGCGTGGATATATTGTGGAAAAAGTGTGACCCCTGGGACGGCTCGGCCCTGAGCTCTGCGGAGAAGGTTTCAATCATGGCACCCACGCCGCTGATCTCCGCCCAGTTTACCGGAATCCCCAGCCAGCGGTCCGCCGAGCCCCAGCGGCCGGGACCGATGAGAAGATATTTGCGCTTTTCTTGCAGCAGAACAGCATTCAGCTCGCCAATCTGGCGCGCAATCTCCTGTGTTCGCCCGGCATCAAATAAATCCGGTTTTACATAAAGAATGTCGGCAATATCTGTTTTTTCCGTGTTGCCCAGGGCATTTAAAGAATAGCAGAAGGCCCCGGAGACCTCTTCTTTGCTGATTTCAACCTGACCGAGTTCGGCCCTGGCGGTCATGGGTCTTAACTGCAAAAATGCAAATTTCGGCTTACCTTGCGGCTGTTGAGGCCAATTTACCGAAAACTCAAGCTCCACCGGGCATCCCATTCCCTCCTGGCCCATATCCAATACATCCGATAACAACTCGCTTAAGGGAAATATATCGAATTTAAGAACCTGAGCAAATGTCAGAATCCGGTACCCGGGAACGTGAGTGGTGTCCCGGATTCGATTCTCTTCCGGGAAATAGGTACTGGCAAGCAGCTTCATCGGTGGGTCATCTGATACGTCGTCGACCTCGCGCTTGGACAGGTTGGCATCTTCATTGATCCCAAGCTCCGGATAGGGGCCGCCCATTTTCAGTGAAAAGAAAAAGCGCTGGGAATTTTCCAGAATATCTTCCACCGTGGTTCGTTGGGGCAGTATTTGCGGATATCTGGGAGAAAACCGCAGGGCTTTCTCTCCCTCCATCACGGTTTTTCCCAGGCCCATGGCAACGGTGGTAATTCCTTCCTCCGGTTTCATTTTGGAAAACGGATAGTAATTATAGGATTGGGCCACCCCTGAGATGGCCGGGTAGAAATACTCCCCATAATGCTCGCCAACGAGTTGTTGAATGATGACCGCCATCTTCTCTTCTTCGGTCCGATGCCCCACCCGCTTGGAAAAGGCCCGGGGGCTTTGAAAATAGGTGGAGGCATACACCAGCTTGATGGCATTAATCAGCTGTTCCAGTCTAATTTCGGGATCCGGATGATCGTTGGGAAGCATGTAGGTCCGATAAAGACCGGCATAGGCGCGAAATTGAGCGTCTTCCAGTAGACTGGAAGAGCGAACCGCCAGGGGATAGGTGATTCTCGCCAGATAGGCTTTTAAGTCATCGGCAATCCACTGGGGAAAAGCTGCTTTACAAAATGCATCGGCAATCTCCTGATCGCCGGCATCCGACTTGGAAAACCCTTTTAAATCATTTTCCTCAACAAAGACATCAAAACCTTCGGTGGTGATCACCATGCTGCAGGGAATGAAAATATCTAGATCTTCATATTTTTTGTGAAGCCCGGCCGAACGCTGAAGCAGGTTGGACACAAAGGCCAGACCCCGGGCTTTTCCTCCCAGGGAACCCTTTCCAATTTTAAAAAATTCCGTTTCCGGATCAAATTCGGCGGCCTCAAAATTTACCACCACGCCCTTTTGCCGCTGGCGGCGCCGGGCATGAATTATAGAAATAATATATTGCCGATGGTTTTCAACATTTGAAAAATCCTCTTCTCTGATGGGACGTACCTTTGAAGCCAGGCTGATTTCCGTGCGGGCAAAAAGCCATCTGGAAAAATCATTGCGGCTGGTATGGTGCACGAAGGAATCCTCCGGGATTTCTTGAATAACCTTCTCAAAGGACCGTAGATCGGAGGCCCGGGCGATTTCCCGGCCATCCGGTTTGCGAAAAATGAAATCGCCGAAACCAAGCTGTTCCATAAAAAAAGAACGCACCTCGGCGATCAGCGACGGTGAGTTTTTGTCTACAAAAATGGCCGGAATCGATGCGGCCTTCTCGGCATTGGAGGATTCAGAGCTGGTCAGCAACAGGGGGATGTCGAATCGTTCCTTTTTAATTTTGGACAAAAAGTTCACGCCGGCATCATGGTCTAGTTTTCCGTTTCGTGGAAAGCGCACATCGGATATAACCCCCAGCACATAGGGCTCGTACTTTTGGTAGAGACTGCTGGCCTCTTCGAAATTTCGGGCAACAAGTATCTTCGGGCGGGCGCGCATGGTGAGCAAACGATGTTCTTCGTTAAGTCCCTCATGTAAAAGGGCCTGGGTCTGACCCACCAGTTCCCGGTACAAAACGGGCAGCACGGTTGATATGTAAACAGGCGAATCTTCCACAAAGAGAATGACCCTGATTCCGGCTAAATCCGTGTCCTGGTCGACGTTCATCCCGTCTTCCGCACTTTTTACCAGGGCCACCAGAATATCGGTGTCGCCCGACCAGACAAAGGTGCGGTCGATGCCGGGCGGCTGCATAAATACCCGGCTGGATTCCTCCGAAGGCAGGGCGCTGTGGGTCAAAAGAATGACCGGCAGCTCAGGATCTATTTCTTTTATTTTCTGCCCCAGCATAAAGGCATCCATGTCGGCCAGATGGAGCATGGTGATAACCAGGTCAAACTTTCTTTCAGAAAGCGCTGAAAGCGCCTCTTCCGCCGTGGACACCCAGGTAAACCGGGGAGGGTTGCTGAGATTTAATCCGCGGTATTCATGAATAATTCTTTCAGAAAGACGACAGTCCTCCTCCATGATCCAGGCGTCGTAAGGGGTAGAGACCAGCAATATCTGCCCGACTTTTTTGGCCATCAATTCATGGAAAACCTTAAAACTCGGGTCAAAATCTTCAGCAAAACTTTCGATGTCCAATTCCATGTGCAACGATCCTTTTTAGAAATTAATCCCGGTTTGCTCCGCCTGCAGCGGATTTAGCCCGTTAAAAACGCATCTTTTCCGATTTAACCGGCAAACAGGCTCAACGGGCAACCTAGATCAACGTGAGCATTTTAAACCATATCTATTGATAAATCTCAATGCTAATCATATTTGACAACAAATATGACCATGGTATTATGACCATGTCAAAACGATCTGGTAAAAATAGAGAGGAAGGCACAATTGGACATCTGGATGACCCTGAAAAAAGCGCTGGATTTGTATCCGGACAGGGTTGCCGTGGTAGATGGCGACCGCTCATTTACCTATGCCAAAATCGGTGACCGGGTAGCGGGCCTGGCACGGTTCTTCCAGGCCCAGGCCATCCAGCCCCAAGACCGTATCTCAGTCCTGGAGGTCAATTCCCATGCCTTCCTGGAGACCTATTATGCTGCCGCCGGAATCGGTGCCATTTTAAATCCTATCAATTATCGTCTGGCTGCCAGAGAAGTCGCCTACATTTTAAGGGACTCCGGAACCCGCTGGCTGGTGACCGGATCCCGCTTCGCCTCCCTGATCAAAGGAATCCTGGAAGAAGACACACCGCTGGAAGGCGTTGTCTGGATCGGGGATAGGCCTGATGCTTCACCGGAAGTCTCGTATTTCAGTTATGATGAAGCCATAAAAAGCCATACCGGACCCTTTGAACCGGTTACCGTGGGGGAAAATGAGGTTGCCCATCTTTACTATACCAGCGGGACGACCGGTCGCCCCAAAGGCGTGATGCTGACCCACAAAAACGTCTGCCTGCATGCCCTGGGAACCATTGCCGAACTCAAGCTGGTGGACAGTGACGCCTGGGGGCATATTGCTCCGATGTTTCATCTGGCCGACGCCTGGGCCACCTTTGCCGTCACCTGGGTGGGCGGCCGCCATGTAATGGTGGGCCAGTTTGAGCCCCAAGCGGTCATGGCAACCATTGAGCAGCAACGCATCACCTTGAGCAACCTGATTCCCACCATGCTCAACCTCATGATTAAACACCCCAGGGTCGATGAATTTGACTTTTCCAGCCTGCGCGTGATTCTGAGCGGCGGGGCGCCCATCGCACCGCAAGTGGTGAAAAACATTACCGAAGTATTTCACTGCGACTACATTCAAACCTACGGCATGACAGAAACCAGTCCCTATCTGACCTTCAGTATTTTAAAAAAACACCTGCAGGACCTGCCGCCGGATGAACAGCTAAAATACAAGTCCCGGACCGGTCGTCCGTTCATTGCCGTGGATCTTAAAGTCGTGGACGATACCGGAAAGCCCGTGACGGCTGATGATCAGCAGGTGGGGGAAATCTGGGTTCGCGGGGATACCATTACACCCGGCTACTGGAACAATCCGGAAGAAACCCAGCAGGCATTTACCGATGGATGGCTTCGCACCGGGGATCTGGCCGTTGTCGATACTGAAGGATATGTCAACATTGTCGACCGTAAAAAAGATATGATCGTCACCGGCGGTGAGAATGTCTATTCAACCGAAGTTGAAAATGTGCTCTACATGCACCCCAAAGTGCTGGAAGCCGCCGTCTTCGGCGTGCCGGATGAAAAGTGGGGGGAGGCGGTAACGGCTGCGGTGGTGCTCAAGGAAAACGAATCGGCCACCGCAAAGGAAATTATCCAGTTTTGCAGAGAATACCAGGCCGCTTACAAGACACCGAAAACCATCGTCTTTCTGGATGAACTGCCCAAAACCGGTTCGGGCAAGATTACCAAGAAGGCCCTGCGCGATCCGTACTGGAAGAAGTAGAAGCTCTCTTAAAAAGGGATGGATTCTATTTTAAAAAGCTTTAATTAGACAGGATCAACTTGAGCATATCACCAAATTTATGGTAATATTTTGAAATAATCATAAATATAGCAAAAATTATTGACAATATCAACAGCTACCTTTAATCAACAACGAGGTACTTGGAAACTACGCGGGCCAGTTTGAACCTACCCGCCCCGGGAGTGATTTCCACGCCGCAAGCGGGTGTACGCAGTCGGTTTGGTTTTTCAGCAACAAACGGTTCGGATCGGACGTCAACCCTGAATTTTTGAACTTTGAACCCCTGAACAGTTACAAAGGAGATGTTCGCAATGGCGCAAAAGAAATGGCAGACCCACAATCCTTCCGGCAGCAAACGTGTGATTGTCACCAAAGAAATACCCGGTTCGCTGTGGCTGGAACGCCTGATTCGGGCCGATTGCAAGGTGGAAGTCTGCACCTCCACGGATGTGCTCAGCGTTGATGAGATCAAGACCGCCATTGGTACACAGTGCGATGCCGTCCTGGGGCAGTTGACCGAGGACTGGGGAGACGAACTGTTTGGCGTGCTCAAGGCCGCCGGCGGCACGGCCTACAGCAATGTGGCCGTGGGTTATAACAATGTAGATATTGATGCCGCCACCAGACACGGGATACCGGTGGGAAACACGCCGGGGGTGCTGACGGAAACCACGGCCCAGATGGCCGTGACCCTGACCTTTGCGGCCACCCGCCGCACCGGCGAAGCCGAACGGTTTCTGCGGGCCGGCAAATACAAGGGCTGGCTGATGACGCTTTTTCTGGGTGAGCTCCTGTGGCGCAAAACAGTGGGCGTTATCGGCGCCGGACGCATCGGCGCCACCTACGCCCGCATGATGGTCGAAGGGCACAAGATGAATCTCGTCTATCATGACCCCTATCCCAATAAAGACCTGGAAGACTATATCGCGGCTTACAGCGATTTTCTCAAATCCCGGGGGGAAGAACCGGTATCCTGCAGACGCGCGGATAGCCTCGAGGATCTGCTGCGGGAGGCCGACTGCGTCAGCGTGCATACCGTGCTGGATGAATCCACCCACCATTTAATCAATGCCGAACGCCTGGCGCTGATGAAAGAAAACGCCATTCTGGTAAACACCAGCCGCGGCCCGGTGGTTGACGAGGCGGCCCTGGTTGCTCATTGCCGCAAGCACCCGAATTTTAGAGCCGGCCTGGACGTGTTCGAAGATGAACCGGATCTAAAGCCGGGGCTGAATGAACTGGACAATGTGGTCATTGTCCCCCACATCGCCTCGGCTACTCGCTGGACCCGGGAAGGCATGGCCACCCTGGCGGCCAGCAATGTCGCCGGATTGCTGACGGGTTATCCGGTCTGGAACCAAACGGACATTTTGCCATTTCTGGAAACCAATGCGCCCAAAGCTGCACCGAGTATCGTC
>JAFDDW010000124.1 GCA_019310665.1 Deltaproteobacteria bacterium | reverse complement strand
AGATTCCGTTGACCACATGTCGGGGTGGGCCTCCGGCAGCAACTGTCTGCAGGTTTTTTAGCGCACCGGTTAGCATCCGATGGAAGGCCCCCTGGGTGGTACCGGCAATATGGGGGGTCAGCAACAATCGCTCCCTCGCGGCTGGGGAAAGGTTCAATAGGGGGTGATTGTCCGGCGGGGGTTCCGGCGCCAGTGTGTCCAGTGCTGCTCCGGCGATATGACCGCTTTCAAGGGCTTCGGCCAGCGCCCGGGGCTCTATCAGTTCTCCGCGGGCGGTATTGACCAGAAAGGCGCCGGCCGGCATGCGGGCCAGTTCATCGGCTCCCATCAATCCGCGTGTTGTTGGCGTAAGCGGTGCATGCAGACTGACCGCGCCACAGCTTGCCAGCAACTCATGAAGCGGTTTATACTGCACCTTGAGCCCCTGCTCCTCGGCAGAGGACGGTCGGTTGACGTCATAATATATGATCGATGCACCCAGCAATTTCGTCACCAGGGCCACTTTTCGGCCGACAGCCCCCAAGCCGACCAGTCCCAGGGTGGTTTCACCCAATTCCGGTAGTCCCATTTTAAACAGGCTTTCGCGTATGGTCTGGTAGCGTCCGGCCTTGATCTCCCGGTCGGCCTGGAGCATGCGGCGCTGAAGGGCGATGAGCATCGCCACGGTCAACTCGGCCACGGTGCCGGTGTTGTGCCCCGGTGAATTGGCTACCGGGATCCCCAAGGCTGCTGCACTTTCCACATCCACCTGGTCATATCCGGCCCCGGCGCTTTGGATCATTCGCACTGAGGGGATATGGTTAAGCACATTGGCCGTAACGGGGGGATAGGCTGCCGGCACGAATAAAAAATCCATGCCCCTGCAGGCGCTGATGATGTCTTCCTCCCGACGCATATCCTCAAAATGGAGCGTCAACTCCGCTGGCAATGTAACACAGGCTTTGGTGAAGCGTATTTCCGGAAGAATACTCAATACATTCTGCATCGGGGCATCCCCTCGTGACTATCGGTCGCGACTCCGGTTCCAGAGCCGGACCCAAATGGGCCATATTACCGGCCGGCTGTAAGCTCTTGCATGACTTCAGCGATTCGGGTCATTCCTTCTTGGCACTCGGATTGCGAGGTAGCATAGGAAATCCGCAAAAAACCCTCCCCCCGCTCACCGAATGGTGTTCCCGGAACCACCGCCACACCGGCATTGTCCAGAATATAATCGGCCAATCCTGTCGAGTCCAGACCCGCTGCGTCATGACGGACAAACACATAGAAAGCCCCTCGGGGCGTTGCGGGGCATTCCAGGCCGGGTGCCAGCGCGATACCATCCAATATGATTTTCCGGCGCCGATTAAATTCGGCCACCATTTCGGCAACGCACTCCTGCGGACCGTTGAGGGCGGCAACGGCCCCGGCCTGGGCAAATGAACAGGCCGACAACAACACGTTTTGCTGCACCCTCACCGCCGCACCGATCAACTCCTGGGGAGCCGCCAGATAGCCAACGCGCCAGCCGGTCATGGCATAGGTTTTAGACAGTGAACCCCAAATGACAGTCCGGTCTTTCATGCCGGGCAGGGCGGCCGGGCTGCTGAAATCGGCGCCCGGAAAAAGGATACGGTCATAGGCTTCATCGGAGAAGATGACCAACCCATGAGTCCTGGCAAACCGGCCGATTTCGGCAACCTGGTCCGGATCCAGTACCGCACCGGTGGGGTTGTGGGGCGAATTGACGATAATCCCCCGGGTATGCGGGCTGATTAATTTTCCGGCCGCCTTAAGATCCGGCCTGAAATTATCATCGGCCAACATGGGCATGGGCAGCCCCTTACCGCCGGCAAGCTGGATGGTCGAGGCAAACTGGGTGTACCCCGGATCCGGCACCAGGATCTCATCGCCAGGGTTGAGAAATGCCCGCAGACTTAAATAGATAGCTTCCTGGCCCCCGGCGGTAACCATGATTTCCGTTTCCGGGCTATAGGCCACCTGTTTATATTTTTGGATCGAATCGGCAATCGCCTGCCTCAGGTCCGGCACCCCCGTATTGGGGGTATAGTGAACCAATCCTTGGTCCAGAGCCCTTTTGGCGGCGGCTTTGATATGCTCTGGGGTGTCGAAATCGGGTCTCCCGATCCCGAAGTTGATTACCCTTGTTCCCTGAGAGGCCAATCGGGCAGCACGTTCAAAGACCCGGCGGATGCTGGCGAAGGGGATATCCGCCATATGCCGTCCCACTAGTGAAATAGACACGTTTCGCTCTCTATCCGGTTTTCTCCCAAACTACCGTTGGGGCCGTTCAGACGGCGCACAGGGGCAACCGTAGCAGGTTTATAGCATTATTCCGATACAGCTTGGCTTTTTCTTCATCGTTGAGCCCCATCTGCTCCACCGACGCAATCGTGTCACGGATCAAGCGTCGCCCTTTTTGATTGTCAAAGGGCATATCCGTGGCAAACACCATCTGGTCGATACCGGCAAACGCCCGCCCGCACTGCAATGCTGCGGTATGACCGTTGACCGCCGTATCGTAGAAAAAACGGCGATAGTAGTTCAACGCCTTTTCCTTCAGGTAGACATCCCGGTGGCCCATGCACATTTCGTTGAAATCGTCATTCCAATCGATCCGGCCGGCCAAAAAGGGAATCAGGCCCCCGCAGTGATGGGTAACGATTTTTAACCCCGGCAATTTTTCCAGCACCCCGCCGTACACCAAGCGGGTCATGGCCAGGGCCGTGGCATAGGGCCAGCCAAGTTTGGTCCACACCCGGTAGCGGGAAATCTCTTCACCCGCATAATCGGGGGTGGTCATCTCCCGCAAAGGATGGATAAAGATCGGCCGGTCCAGTTCCGCCATCATTTCATATAGCGGCATGAATTGGGGCGCATCCAGGGGTTGGCCGTTGATATCGGTATACAGTTCCACTGCTCGCAGACGAAGGTCCTTGATCGCCCGTTGCGCCTCTTCAAGCGCGGCATCCATATCATTCATGGGCAGGGTGGCGATTCCGGCCGCAAACCTATGGGGGTATTTAAGCACCAGCTCGGCCAATTCATCATTGGCCGCTCGACACAACTCCGCCGCCACTGCCGGCGGGGCGATGGAATGGACCGGCGGCGAGGCCACCGAAACAACCTGGATGTACTCGTCGAAATCGTCCATTACCCGGAAGCGGGCTTCCAGATCCACCAGGGTAGGAACGGTTTGGGCGTAACGAGCAGAGTTTAAGGACATGTCCCGGTCCGTTATCTTTTCTTCCAACATGGCCTGGTATCCGGCCGGCAAAATGTGGGTGTAAGCGTCAACGATCATTCATTATTCTCCAACCTATGGAATAGTGCCGTCCGATCTTGCCCGGACGGAATTGGGACGGCCAAGAGGTTAATAGGGTACAACACCGGCGGGCACCATCACCCGGAGAGGAAACCGGATTTGAATCGCCTCTACCGGGCATTCCTGACGACATGATCCGCAGTGCCAACACTCCTCGGGGTATTTGGCAAAGCTGCGACCGTTTTGTTCATCCATGTAGATGACATCCAAAGGACAAGTATCTTCGCACGTACCGCAGCCTGTACAAAGATTGGCATCGAAAACTGGCGGCATGGGTTGTGCTCCTTTTCAATCGTAATTGATGGGCAAAAACTGAGTTCGCGGATTGCCGGTTGTGTCGCGATCCACGGCAATCTGCCCCAGCCAGCGTTCATCGTCGGTTTGCGGATAATCCAAACGGCTGTGGCACTGGCCGAAGCGGCTTTCTTTACGGTAGCGGGCCGCAGTGATCATACAGCGTGCCACGGTCAACATATTGTAGACCTCCTGGGTGCGGCACAGATCGTGATAGGTTCGGGCCCGGACCTCATTCTTCCATTTTTCCAACAGGTCCAGGTTCTGCCAGGCTTGCTTCATCCCCCAGGCGGATCGCACGGGTCCCATACCCTCTGTCAGGATTCGCTGCAGAACGTCTTCAAATTCGCGCCAATCCATACTGCGCGACTCGTTTAATGGCCCGTAAATCCGTTGCCGGATCCCGTCCAGCTGCGGTTGATAAACCGGCAGTCCTCGGGCATCTGTGTTGGCCGCATAGGTTGCCATGGTGCAGCCTGCCCGAATACCGCTGGTAGTGGCCATATGCAGGCTGCGGCACTGATCCGCTGAATTGCCGGCGGCAAAAAGACCGGGCACGTTGGTGGCACAATCGGCGTCGATTTTGATCCCGCTGCCACACACCTCGTTGGGTCCACCCTGCATTCCCTCGGAGGTCGCTATCTCCAACAGGTCACGGCTGAGATCTATGCCCTTTTGTTCAAAAAAATCAGGGAAGGTGTCTTTGTCATAGCTCAAGGTCGCAACAAGATGCGTCAAAGCTTCGGGGTCCAAGTGCCGGCAGTCGATGAAAACCGGTCCGCGATGGGCTTTAATTTCACCCAGAACACCTTCCACCAGCTTATAGCGGGGGCCCTTCATCCCCAGGGGGTCGTAGCGTTTCATGAACGCCTCCCCCGTGCCGTTGACAAGAATCCCCCCCATCCCCACCAAAGCGTTTAAACCGGCTGCGCTAAAACCCCGCGGTATTAAAGTCATGCGTAAGTATTCCACGTTGGCCAGTCGCGCCCCGGCCCGGTACGCGATAGCCTCACCATCGCCGGTATTGGCCGGGCACATCCAGCAGTTGAAGCTCAGCCCGGTGGGATTTTGGTAAAGCCGGTTGGTACCGCCGGTGGCAATGAGAACCGCCTTAGCTTGTACCACGTAAAACGTACCGCTACGAATATGAAATCCGGCCGCCCCGCAGACCTGTCCCTCGTTGATCAGAATATCGGCCGTGACCACCCGATCCAATACCCGGCAGCCGGCCTTGCGTACGGCTTGTCCCAATAGGGGTTTGAGTCGTTTGCCATTGAAATTAATCCACCAGGGGCCGGGCTGTCCGTAGGATTGGGTTCGGAAAAAAGTGTTGTCCGACCGGCGCAGCGAACAGCCTACGGCATCAAAGCGTTTGATAGCGGTGTTGAGCTGGTCGCAGTATATTTTCTCCACCACCTCAAGATTGGTGGCACCCCGTGCACTGCGGGCGGTAAAGTCCAGATACGCCTCGCGCGTATCCCAACTGGGTCCGGTGTTCAAATAGGCAGCGAAATGATCGATGCCACCGGCGAAATGGCCGCTGCGTTCGATAACCGCCTTATCCATGATCACCACCTCCCGGCCGGCCTCCCGGGCACTAAGGGCTGCATTAAGGCCGGCTGCCCCGCCGCCAATGATCAGAATATCGGTTTGCAATCGTTCTTCCGCCACGGTTCTCCACTTACTGCGTCAATGGTCATCTAAAAATTAAGAAAAATGACCAGTGCCTTGGCTCATTTCTGCCGATTGATGACTTCAAAATTCGGATGACGGTCTATGGGAGAGGGAAAGCAACTGCGTTACCGTTCACAGGTTCCGGGTTCATCGTTCAAATGAATACTCTGAATCCGTGAACGCTTATGAAGTTGCTTTTCAAGGCTGGAACTATGTCAAGAAGATCCTGGCATGTCAACTATATAGTTGGTACAGGACGATCGACTTCAAATTGGCGATTCAAAAGGTTTGGAGCGACCGAATGATGGTGATCACTATCAGGCTTTTTAACTTAATCCCGCCGCCGCCATGATATCCGGCACCAATTCTTCTTTGCCGATGGCCATGATGTGAACCCCGTCACACATTTTTTCTTCATGGATGCGTTTGATCATCCGTCCGGCAATCTCGATGCCTTTGGTGATGGCCTGCCCCTTGGGGGCTGACACCATCTCGTCAATCAGATCCTGGGGCACGCTGACACCGGCGATGTTCTTGTTCATAAAGCGGGCCATGGGCGCGGAGGTCAGCAAAATGATTCCGGCCAGAATCTTGGTTTTAAACTGTTGGGCGTAATCCATAAATTCTTTGAACCTGTCCAGGTCGAACACGGCCTGGGTCTGGATAAATTCCGCTCCGGCATCGATCTTTTTCTCGAATTTGATCAACTGGGGCTCCAGGGGATCGGCCTCCGGGGTGACGATGGCACCGGCGCAGAACGACACCCCGCCGTCCAGTTCGTTGCCGCCGAGATCCTTCCCTTTTTCCAGGGTGCGGACGGTTGCCAGCAACTGGCTGGAGTCCATATCAAAGACGCTCTTGGCGTCTTTATGGTCGCCCAGCATAATCGAATCACCGGTCAGGCACAGAACATTTTGGATCCCCCGGGAGGAAGCAAAGAGCAGATCGGCTTGAAGGGCCAGGCGGTTGCGGTCGCGGCAGGTCATTTGCAGGATGACCTCACCTCCCAATTCTTTGACCAGCAGGCAGCCGCCCAAAGAAGGAAATCGCATGACCGAACTTTGATGATCGGTCACGTTCATGGCATCGACTTTGTCTTTTAAAAGCTCGATGTGGTGTTTGAATTTTTCCAGGTTGGTCCCCTTGGGAGGGGCAACTTCACTGGTGACCACAAACTTGCCGGAT
>JAFDDW010000734.1 GCA_019310665.1 Deltaproteobacteria bacterium | reverse complement strand
AAGCAGAAAAGTCGTTTTTGGCGACGATGCGGATGCGCGCTTTGGCGGGATGCTTGCCATCGCCGAAGAAAGATTTGTGCTGGTGGAAGATGGGGCCAGCATCGACCTGGGGGAGAGAAAGCTGGAGATCATTCATACACCCGGCCATGATCCCAATCATCTGTGCTTTTTGGATTCAAAAACCCGGGGATTGTTTTGCGGCGATGCGCTGGGAGGATATTTTTCGGAAACAAAAAGCAGAATGCCTGCATGTGTACCGGGCTCAAACCCGGAATTGATCGTACAAAGCATTGACAAAGTGCGGCAATTCAACCCGGCCCTGTTATTCTTTTCTCACGGCAGCGCTACTTCAGAGGCGGCCGGGATTATTGAACTGGCTTTAAATAATGAAGGTCAATGCGCCGACACCGCCCTAAAAGCTATGAAGGCGGGAGAGGATCAAGAAAAGATCGCTCGCAGGCTGGCCGGAATTTTAGCCAAAGAATCTGTCTTGACCGCAGAAGAAATATTGACCTTTCCCTATTTCGCAACAATGACGGTCGAAGGCTACCGGCAGTTTTTCAAAAGGAAAAATCTGATTTGACGGGTCCTGATTCACAGGTCAGCTGCCATGATCAACCATTGCATTTTTGAACGGCGAGTTAATCCGGGTCCTTTCTTATAACCGGGCTATTTGTTTCCCGAATTCGGTGCATTTTGTGATACTTTCATCATCCGGATTCCACATCACCTTCAAGCCTTCATTGATAACATCAAACCCTGATTCTTCTAAAATACCGGAAATAATTTTAACCGACTCACCGCTCCACCCGTAGCAGCCAAAGGCTGCGGCTTTCTTGTTTTTGAATTTCAGTCCCTTTATCTCTTCAAGAGTACCTGCAACGGATACCAGGACACCCCTGTTAATAGTCGGTGAGCCGACAAGGATCGCTTTGGATTTAAAAACTTCGGTAATAACATCATTTTTATCCGATTTCGCAAGGTTGAAAAGTTTGACGTTAACCTCATTATCGGCATCTTTTATACCAGCAGCAATTTGCTGCGCCATAAGGCGGGTGCCGTTCCACATCGTATCGTAAATAATGGTGATCTGGTTCTCCTGGTAGTCATTGGCCCATTCCAGATATTTCTCGACGATCTGTTCGGGTTTATCCCTCCAGATAACGCCATGGCTGGTGCAAATAATATCAAGGGGCAGGTTAAAGGATAGCACTTCCTTAATTTTTTTTATAACCATCGGACTGAACGGGGTTAATATGTTGGCATAATATTTAAGGCATTCCTCGAACAACTCTGATTGGTCAACCAGATCGTTGAACATGTACTCGGTTGCATAGTGCTGCCCGAAGGCATCGTTGCTGAACAAAATATTGTCTTGTGTTAAATAGCAGAACATGGTGTCCGGCCAGTGGAGCATGGGGGCTTCAACAAAAATCAATTCTTTTTTCCCTAAACTCAACCGATCACCCGTTTTAACAACATTAAAATTCCAATCCTGATGATAATGTCCTTTTAAGGATTTGACGCCATTTTTGGTGCAGTAAATCGGCGTGTCGGGAATGTGCTGCATCAATTCGGGAAGAGCACCACTGTGATCGCTTTCGGCATGATTGGCAATCACATAGTCAATTTTTTTCAGGTCGATTTCTCCGGCCAGGTTGGCGACAAATTCTTTAGCAAAGGGAGCCCATACGGTTTCAACCAGTGCGACTTTCTCCTCTTTGATTAAATAGGCGTTATAAGTTGACCCCCGATGGGTTGAGTACTCATCTCCGTGGAATTTTCTGAGCTCCCAATCGATTTTGCCGACCCAATCTACATTATTTTTAACGTTGATGCTCATTTTTCCTTCCTTTCCGGTAAGGCGGTATTTGTACCTAAACTGATCGTTAAATATAACATCATTCGCTTCGGCCTATAATTGGTATGTAGCACAATGGCGTTAAAGATACCAGGCCGACCTGAAATATTAAGTTTTTAAGTATATTATTTTAGCCTCGGCAGGGCTGATGGAACCGGCTGGATTGAAATTTTTCGAAGATGGAAAAGGAGAGCAGAATAATGCTTGACATTGGATAGTTTTATATCAGATAAGATATATTATTATTTATAATTAATAAATTATTATATTATTATTGCATTTTAAAAGAAATAACCGAACGATTATGAAGGCCATCCAAAAGAAAACCCTGCATCAAGAAATCGCCAATAATCTCAGAGAGATGATTATGTCCGGCGAGCTCCAAGAGGGTGATAAAATCAAGGAAAACGAACTGTGCATCGTTATGGAAATAAGCAAAACACCCCTGCGGGAGGCCCTGCGGGTTTTGAGCGCCGAGGGGCTTATCCGGCTGATTCCCAATCGCGGATCCTATGTAACCACCCCGACGTTTGAAGAAATTAAAGAAATGTTTGATGTCATGAGTGTGCTGGAAGGCGTTTGCGCGCGAACAGCCGCTGAGAAGATGAGCAGCGGCGATTTTAAAAAATTGGAGGATATTCACCACCAGCTTGAAAAGAACTTCAGACTTAAAGATCAAAAGCAATATATTCACCACAACAATTTGTATCATGCCTTCGTACAAGAGTTGGCCGGCAACAAAACCTTGAATCAGATAGTCAATGGACTCCGACAAAAAATTTTACTTTACCGTTTCAAATCGCTGAATTTATCCGGCCGGTTTAAACAATCAATCCAGGAACACCGCGATCTGTTAGAAGCCTTTCGCAACCGGGATGCTGAAAAGGCAGAATTATTGATGACGTCCCACATGAAAAAACAAAGTGAGGCACTGGAAAAATTAGCAACGTAAAGAAAGGAGGTGTTGCATTTTTTAAAATCTAATGTCCGACTGTCAAAACGGGCCGCTCCACCCCTGTCAGCGCCGGCTCCGGAACTGGAATCTTAAAGAATCTCACC
>JAFDDW010000123.1 GCA_019310665.1 Deltaproteobacteria bacterium | reverse complement strand
TGGCCAACGCCAAACAGGCGCTTATTACGGCTAAAAACAATCTGGACCTCACCAAATCCCAGTTTAACACCTTGCTGCGCCGGCAGGTAAACTCTCCGGTGAGCGTGGTTGACATTCTGGATTTCACGCCCTGGGTACAGAGCATTGAAGACTGCCTGAGCCAGGCCAAAAACAATCGGCTGGAAATTGAGGTGAGCGATTTAGAAATTCAAATCGCTGAAAAAGATTATAAACTGTCGCAAAGAGATTTTTACCCGTCGGTCAACCTGGTCGGCACCTGGACCAGGCGGGGCACCGACTGGGATGTAGACGGCGGGGAAGGTATCAGCGATAAGGATTTTTGGGATATTCGGGCCACGGCAACCTGGGATTTCTGGCAATGGGGTCGGACGAGATACGGCGCCAAGGAAAAACTGAGCCGACTTTCCCAGGCCAAGCTTCGCAAGGAGCAAGTTTTGGATAACATCGACCTGGAAGTGAAGCAGGCCTATCTCAAGGTCCAGGAATCGCAAAAAAATATAACCACCATTGAAAAGGCCATCGAACAGGCCAAGGAAAACCTGCGGATAACCGAGGAACGCTACAAAGAACAGGTATCGACCACCACCGACGTGTTGGTGGCGCAAACCCTGCTCACGGAAACCATGACCAATTATTATAACGCCTTGTATGATTTTAAAATTGCCAAAGCCATCCTCTACCGGGGGCTAGGCCAGGAAGTACTGGAATGATTGATGCCCCTGAAAAAACCTTCATCATCCGGATGTTTCACGTTCACCACAATTACGGCCCCAAAAAAGCCCTGATCGACATCACCCTGGACATTGCCAAAAATGAGTTTGTATTCATCAGCGGCCCCAGCGGGGCCGGCAAGACCACCTTGCTCAAGCTTTTGTATTTAGGCGAGCCGGTATCCGAAGGGCAGGTGCTGATAGACGGAATAAATTTAGCGCGAATTCCGCGCAAGCGCATCCCCCAATTGAGACGAAAATTCGGAATCATATTCCAGGATTACAAGCTGATCCCGACCAAAAGTGTTTACGATAATGTGGCCCTGGTCCTTGAGGCTGCCGGTGCCAAAAATCGCCTGATTCAAAAAAAAGTCAAAAGCGTCCTGCGCCTGGTGGGCATGGAAGACAGACTGAAATCTTTTCCGCCCAGTCTGTCCGGTGGCGAACAACAGCGCATCGCCGTGGCCCGGGCCATTATTGGCGATCCGAAGATAATTCTTGCGGACGAGCCCACCGGAAGCCTGGATGAAGAGTCTGCCGAAGTGATCCTTGAACTTCTCAGAGGGGTGCTAATCCGAGGCGCAACGGTAATTATTGCAACCCACGACAAAGCACTGATGCGAAAAACCGGAGGGTGTGTTCTGCACCTTGAACAGGGACGGCTTGAAGCATCCAGGTTTATAGAAAAACAGTATGATAACGCTATTTTTTAAACGGGCGATAGAGGATATCTTCAAAAACAGGTTTTTGAATCTGGTCACTATCATCACCATCTCCCTGTCAATTTTGATTGCCAGCGCCTTTATCCTTTTCTTTGTCAATACCAGCGAAATAATAAACTCCTGGGAAAAAGGCCTGCGCATAATGGCTTATCTTAAACCGGAAATCAACAACGACGGGCTGAAAGATTTAAAGCTGGCTATCCAATCTCTGAATGATGTCGACACTTTACAATTTATATCAAAACAAGAGGCCCTTAGCCGACTAAAAGCCCAGATGGAGCATCAATCATCCCTTTTTGAGAACCTCACCCTGAATCCTTTGCCCGACAGTATTGAAATCCGCATGAAAGCCTCCACTGAAAGCTGGCAAAAAATTGATTCCCTGGCTGCTCAAATTGAAGCCTTGCCTCAGATTGATGAAGTAGAATACGGTCAGAGATGGGTGGGGCGTTTCGCTCAGATCATTTCCCTGTTTCGACTGGCAGGATATGCTATAGGTACACTTTTTTTCATGGCTACCATTTTTATTGTTGCCAATACAATCCGTCTCGTTATCTATTCAAGACGCGAAGAAGTTGAAATTATGCGTCTGGTGGGCGCCACCGACAATTTTATTAAAATCCCCTTCTATTTTGAAGGTCTTATTCAGGGAGCCCTGGGCGCTATTATCGGGCTTGTCATACTCTATATCGCATTTATATTTATTTCGGCCAATATTGAAAAAGAATTTTTTTCGGGACTTTTTCGATTTCATTTTCTGTCCCCGACACTTCTGTTGACGATTCTGCTGGTCAGCATGCTGGTGGGATGGCTGGGGTGTTATATTTCGCTGAAACAGTTTTTGAAGCAGTGATTGAATAAACAATGTTGACATCGAAAACAACAATAACAGTCTCTATTCTCCTGATGGCCGGCCTGCTTCTGATTATCAGCCCTGGAACTGCAGGCGCTTCCGACGGGCATTCGATTGGTATTGTGACCGACGACGAAGTTGCGGTGCAGGCCGAACCCGGTAAACACGGCTTTTTACAAAAAACCCTCCCGCGGGGTGCCAAAATAAAAATAATTAGGCGCCGACAAGGATGGATTCAAATTCTTCATGACGGTGAGGTAGGGTTCATCTCGGATCAGGCCCACTTGATAAAAATCGTTCAAGATAAAAAAACTGCCCGCGACGTTGCCGAAAAGCCGCCAGGCCGGCAAAGCAAAATTGATGAATATGAAAAACGCAAAAAACATATCCGCCGGGAAATTCAACAAGGGCGGCAGGAAGTCGAAACCTTTAGCCGCAAGGAAAGCGGCACCATCAAGCGCTTAAACCAGGTAGAGATCGCACTCAATAAAAGTAAAAGACGAACGGCGGCTATTAGCAAAGAAATAAAAAAGATAGAAGCAGCTATCAAAGAAGCCGCGACCGCATCTGATGAATTGAGGAACCAAATCCAGACCACTGAAAAATATGTGGCCCGGCGCCTGGTCGCGGTTTACAAAATGAACTGGTTGGGGAAATTGCATCTGTTGGCATCGGCAGAATCAATGCATGCGTTTATCCAACGCAAAGCCGCTTTGGAGCATATTCTGGATTATGATAAAAAAGTTAATCAAAATCTGATGAGAGATCAGGCCGAATTAAAAAAAGTGCTCAACCGCCTTGAAGGTCTAAAAGATCAGAAAAGTTCCCGCGCGGACGCGTTTAAAAGGCAAACTCGCTTGATGTCGCAGGAACGATCAACCCGCACAAAATTGCTGGCAGACATTCGCAGCCAAAAAGCCCTGGAACTGGCTGCCATTGATGCGTTAACCCAGGCCTCCAATGAACTGGACCGTAAAATCAATTTGTTGAATACGCGTATTAACAGGGCCGCTCCGGATAAAAATATATCACGATTGTCATTTTCCGCTCATAAAGGCTTGCTTATCAGACCCGTTAAAGGTAAAATAATTACTTTATACGGACCGTATAAAAATCCCAAGTACAATATTACCAACTTTCGCAGCGGTATTGACATCGAAGCGGATAACGGGGAACCCGTTCGGTCTGTTTTCAAGGGCAGGATTCTTTATTCGAGCTGGTTTAAAACTTATGGCAACATGATTATTATTGATCATGGCAAAAATTTTTATACGGTTTATGCCCACCTGGAAGAAGCCTTTAAAGCCAAAGGCGATGCTGTCGGAACCGGTGAAGTCATCGCCACAGTGGGCGATACCGGGTCGATGACCGGAGCAAAGCTTTATTTTGAAGTTCGCCACCACGGAAAACCGATAAATCCGTTACCATGGTTAAAAAAAGGATAATAAGGAGTATATAAATGATCAGCAAAAAAACACGGCACGTAAAATTGTGGTTATTGATGGTAATCGCCGTTGTTTTCTGGACAGTTGGCACAGGATTTTACCGAGATCTGTCGGCCAAAAGCGAAGAAGCATACGAAGAATTAAAAGTATTTTCCGATGTCATCGAAATGATTGAACGAGAATATGTCGATGAAGTCGATACCAAAGAATTGATTCAAAAGGCAATTCAGGGAATGGTTCACAGCCTCGATCCCCATTCCTCGCTACTGCCGCTGGATGCCTTTCAGGATTTGCAGATAGATACCAAGGGGAAATTCACCGGCATCGGTATTCATATTACCATGCAGGACGGCTTTGTAACGGTTATCTCACCCATCGAAGACACACCGGCTCATAAAGCCGGAATTATAGCTCGGGATCGAATCATTAAAGTCGACGGCAAACCAACCAAAGACCTTCGGCAAGCCGTAAACATGATGCGGGGACCCAAAGGAACCAAGGTCGTAGTTACCATTTTTCGAGAAGGCGTTAAAAAGCCACTGGATTTCGAATTGATCAGGGATGTGATCCCCATCCTAAGCGTTAAATCGTTCAATCTGAAACCCGGTTTCGGTTACATTCGATTATCAAATTTTACCGGAACGACCACCACCGAAATGCAAAAGGCTTTGAAGAAAATGGAGAATGCAGAGGTTCCATTAAAGGGACTGGTACTGGATCTTCGCAACAACGGTGGCGGATTGCTGAACCAATCGATTAAAGTTGCCGACCTTTTTCTGGATGAAGGAATAATTCTCTCAATCAAAGGCCGAAACAAAAAAAATACCAAAGTGTTTAACGCAACTCCGTCCAGTGTGAAACGAAACTATCCGCTGGTGGTTTTGATCAACGGCGGAAGCGCCAGCGCGTCTGAAATTGTTGCCGGTGCGCTGCAGGACCACCGGCGGGCCCTAATTTTAGGTACCACGTCATTCGGCAAGGGCTCGGTTCAGACGGTGGAGACTTTGCGCGACGGCTCAGGCCTTAAATTAACCATCGCCAGATACTATACTCCCAATGATCGTTCAATTCAGGCCAAAGGAATTAAACCGGATATTTACCTAAAGCACCGTCGGCTGGACCCAAAGGAAATTTCACAAAGGGAAGAGGGTCTGCTAAAAGAAAAAGATCTTGAGAACCATCTCGAGGCCGAACCGTCTTTGGAGCAGGACAAGGACAGCGAAAGCGAAGATGAAAAAGACAAAAACGAAAAAAAGCAACGAATACATGAGATGGAACAACGGGTTGGTCCGCTGACACTCGAAGCGCTGCAAATAGATAATCAGGTCCGGCGTGCTCTCCAAATGCTGGAGGGGTATGACATTTTTAAAAATCTGAAAGGATAGACGGCGCGACATTTCTACAATTTGAGTAATTAAATACAACTATAAATTTATTTCTGAATTTCAGTTGGGGCAAAGCCCCCATTTTTTTTAAATGGCGAAACGAAAACCCACCCCTAAAAAAAAGAAAACCCGCAAAACATCCCGCAAAAACAAATTATTTAAGAGTTCAGTTGTTAAAGCTTTTGCCGGTCTGGCCATTTTAGTGTTGGTGGTTGCGGTTGCCGGGTTGTTGGCTCATTTTTTTATTTCACCGGAAAAACCGCCAAAAACCCGTCTGCCTTCTAAAACGATCCCGCAAACCAAACAACCGACCACCAAAATTCCCACCTTTGAGATCTATCCTTCCAAAGATGCCCCCCCGGAGAAAAAGCCGCCCAGAATACCACCGCCGGACAAAACGCAGTTGCCGAAGGTTGCCATTATTATCGATGACCTGGGTTACGATAAAAAGATAGCAAAAAAATTGAGCCGGCTTAATAGCGGGATCACCTTTTCCATCCTGCCCCACAGCCCTCACCAGAAAAGCATCGCCCGCTTGGCACATGAAAACGGGATAGACATCATGCTTCATCTGCCCATGGAGCCAATCGAATATCCGGCTGTCAATCCGGGACCGGGAACCCTGCTGACCGCCATGACACCGGATGAGTTAATCCGCAAATTAGAAAAAAATCTGGCGGCTGTACCTTACATTAAAGGCGTCAATAACCATATGGGTTCTCGAATGACGGCTGAATCCGGCCAGATGTACCAGATTTTCTCCATCCTGAAAAAAAGGAACCTCTTTTTTATCGACAGCCGCACGACAAGTAAAACGCTCTGCAAACCTTCAGCGCGCTTGTTTCAAATTCCTTTTGCCCAGCGGGATGTATTTCTGGATCATTCCCAGGATCCTGATTTTATCCGCAGGCAGATAAAAGAATTGATACGAATCGCCCAGCGCAATGGGCAGGCTGTCGGGATCGGCCACCCTCATTCAATAACCTATGAGGTTCTGCGTGAAATGATGCCCGAGCTGCAAAAAAAGGTCAAATTGGTTCCCGCATCAAAAATTGTTCATCCGGTCGGGTAAAGCCGTCAAACATAAAGAATTGAAATTCTATTCAATCCACCGATTCAGTAAAAAGAAACAAGTCAGAATGCGTTGGGGTCAATCCTGACTTGACATAAGGCAATGAGTTCTTTATGCTTTTTACAGGATTGGAACAAATCATACCCGATCATTTTTTTTGTTATCTTCGACCCGATAACAAGGGCAAATCGCTCACGAAAACAATAGCGAGTAAAACATCACATCACTGTGAAATGCCTTTTTCAGAAAAGAGGAAAATGGACGAATCGCCACCTCTATACAACAGTCGCATAACCAAGATATACATCCAATATCTGCAGAAAT
>JAFDDW010000122.1 GCA_019310665.1 Deltaproteobacteria bacterium | reverse complement strand
GCAGAGTACCCACATTACCGTAAGGGTGATATATATTGATTTCCTTGACAAGTTCAGCAGCCTGACCCTCAGAAATTCCATAGTAATTCTGTAATGAGTGATAAATGAAATGCTCTATGCAGCGATCATAATTGAAGATAATCAAGGTAATTGTTTTAAATCTCTTTTCAAGATCGTTTTTCCCACAATTTTCAGTTAGCAGTTGAAAAAAAGAAATATACCATGTTTTCTCAAGAGATTTAAAGTTTATAGTAGAATCAATTCTTTTCTTTTCAAAGAAAAGACGGCTCTTTTCTTCAGCATCTAATATCGATCGCACAATTGCTAGTTTTCCGCATAGAGCAATTTTGTCGTTGTCTCGATGTGCATCGATAAAGTTGTCTATTGAAATAGCTTGCGGCAAAGCATCTCTGATACGCCAAGCTTGTTGAAGATATGGGTTAATATCATTACTGGCGTCATCAGTTTGACGAACATGAATTCTTAGTGCGTCTACAATTAAAGGGTCTCCATGCTCAAGATGGTGTCCAAAATTGTCAAACCGCATATCCAGAAGCTGGGCTATTTGGCTCTTAAGCTCATAGCCAGTCGGCAAATTCGCTTCTTTACTTGCGCCCGCCCCAATTACAAATACTGTATTAAAGCTCATCTATGAAATGTCCTTTTGAGGTTTTTCTAAAGACTCTCAGAGTATTTACTAATAGGTAAGCCTTTCACAACCTGTGCTTTCTTGCCAATACATGGAATATGGCAAAGCTACATGTATGCTTTGGATATGACAATCGGGAAACAGAACGTTTTGGGCATCCGAAAAGGACCTAATAAAAAATTCGTGCAGGATATAACATTCTGCTATGATGTCGTACTTCAGACTTGCCAGTAACAGTACACTATCCCAGAAGTATAATGTGTTTCAATTATATGCGGATTTTCCAATTTTAATCCGGAAAATTTTTTAAAATCAGCAGAATTTCTGGTTACTATGGACATTCTTCAAAAAGTTCGTTGGCTATTACCATATCTGATTTATGGGTGACTTTGATATTTGAGTCATCTCCGGGGACAATCATAATCCTGTGGGAAGTCATCATTGAGACAATCTCGCTGTCATCAGTCGGCACAAAATATTTTTCTTTGACCGCCTTTTCCATTGCCTGCTTGATGATTTCACGTTTATAACCCTGGGGAGTTTGGGCTATCCATGTCCTTGTTCGGGGCAATGAATCCGAAATCATCAGGGAGTGATTAGCAGTTATTTTTACGGTTGCGGTTGGGTTGACCGCCGTCATTGCCGCACCTGCTTTTTTGGCACAAGAAATTATTTCTCTTATTAGTTGGGGTTTTACCAAAGGTCGTGCGCCGTCATGGGTAATCAAAATATCACCGGCAGATGCATTGATGGCATTTAAAACCGATTCTATCCGTTGCTTACCACCCCTTACAATTTTTACAATTCGATACGCTTCGGTCAGGTTAGCATACTTTTGCTTATCCATTTCCCGGGCAGTCACGAGTATTTCATCAATTTCCCCGCAGGCCAGGAATCTTTCCAATGTACGGATCAACAATGGTTTACCTTTGACCGGTTCCAGCATTTTGTTCTTTCCATAGCGGACGGAAGAGCCGGCTGCGGTTATCAAAGCAGATATCATTTTTTCACCAACTTATAAGTGTCTTTGCATATCTTTCAGCCCAATTTTCGGAAGCCAGGATATCTTCAAGGTCCGGATCTTCTATTAGCTCGTGCGCATCCAAGGTTTTTTGGATAATTATTGAAATATCCGTGAAATTGATCTTTTTATCCATAAACGCCCTGACGGCCGTGGTATCGGCTCCGTGTAGTACGGCCGGCATTGTGCCTCCTTGTTCAACCACATAATGACCCATGCCGAGACAGGGAAATTTGTCAAAAGGCGGTTTTTCAAAAACGATTGGTTTTTCAAACAGGTCAATAAAAGCATCTTTTGGGGAAACCCCTCGATCCGGGTAAAAAAGGGCATATTGGGTGTATCGTTTCATGTCGGCCGTTCCGAGTTCAGCCATGATACTCCCATCTTTAAATTCGACCAGTGAATGACAGATATATTGTGGATGGACGACGATACTGATTTTAGCGGCCGGAATATTAAAAAGCCATCTTGCTTCAATCACTTCAAAGGCTTTATTGACACATGTTGCGCTATCGACATTAATCTTCATTCCCATATCCCAGGAGGGCCGGTTTAGAACATCTTCCATGGTCACCTCGGATAACCGATTTTTAGCCATTTTTGCAATCGGCCCTTTACCCATTGTGAGGATGAGGCGCTTTATTTCTCGATGGGCACCGGATTTTAATGATTGAAACAGGGCCGAGTGTTCAGAATCAATCGGAATTATGGATACGTTATGTTTTTTTGCCAATTTCATCACAATGTTTCCGGCCAGGACCAATGTTTCTTTGTTGGCCAGACCGATGTTTTTGCCTTGTTTGATGGCCTCAATACTCGGCCGAAGACCTGATTTTCCGACAAGCGAATTTATCACGAGATCTACGCGGTTGTCGCTTGCGGCCGTCACGATATTTTCTTCACCGGCCAATACTTCGATGTCAACTTGTTTTGACAGGATTTGTGCATTTTTCTTGTCAGAGACAACTACGAATTCCGGTTTAAACTTTTCTATCTGATATTTTAATAGTTGTACATTCCGATTGGCGACCAAAGAGATGATATTGAACAAATCCGGGAATCTATTTACGATTTCCAAAGTCTGCGTGCCAATTGATCCGGTCGAACCTAATATTGCGATATTTTTCATAGAGCCAGGATAGCGTAATTGACCTAAAAAATCCAGAACCATTCGGCTGAAACCTCGTATGAAACTACACATAGTTGGAACAGCGAACCGCAGAATATCGAATATCGAACCGCAGAATGTCGAAGGGTGGAATCGCTTTGCTCAGTCTTTTTTAAAATAGACAGAATTCATCCCTTCGGTATTCGTTTTTTCAGAGTTTCTTTTTCGATTAGACCGGCCGGTTTTTTGGCCGGCGGCTGGACTGACACCCGAAACCTTCAGTTTCTGACAACATTTTGTCATATAAAAAGGCGTTAAGCACCAGATCTCATAATAAACAGATCGTTGTTCGAATGTGATAAAAAAATGATTGAATCTAAAAGTGACGGTCTCGTAAAAAGTCGGGAAAGCAAACTTTTTACGAGAGTGTTTTGTGTTTAGTATTTAGTATTCTAACATGCTGATATTGCAAAATATATTACATACCAAACACCAAACACGAAATACCAAACACTTGATGAATTCGACTTTTTACGAATTTATCAAAAGTATTTCTTGCAATCCCCCATTTGCTACTGTATATACATCTAAAACATTAAACAATTGTTCAAAGGGAAAAAATGTTTTGAAAATCGTTGACGCCACCAATCCAATTCCCAAATACCTGCAAATCAGTGCCTGGCTTAAGGAATTGATCCAAAACGGCCGCTATCAACCCGGTGAAAAACTGCCCTCTGAAGTGGCGCTTTCCCAGGTGTGCGGCGTTAACCGCAACACCCTGAGGCAGGCCATAGCAGAGCTGGCGGGCATGGGTTTGCTGAGAAAAGAGAAAGGCACCGGAACCTTTGTTGCCCAGACACCGGTAGAACTGAGACACAAACTCGAGCATATTCTAAGCTTCACGGATTTAATGCGCGATAGCGGGATCGAGGAAAGAACAAAAATATTGAGCAAAAAGATGGCGACGGCTGACGAAGATATCGCCCGGGCCCTGTTTTTAGGCCCGAGCAAAAAAGTCATCGTTGTGCGAAGGGTGCGAGCCGGTGACGGCATTCCGTTAATTTATGAAGAAAGTTATCTGCCCAGCGACATTTTTGACGGCATCCAGAATATGGACCTGGCAGGTTCGATGTACAAAATCATGACCGAACACTTTAAGGTCTCCCTGGCCCGATCCAAACAGACCATCAGCGCGGTGAATCTGAATCAGAGCATCGCATCAATTTTGGAGCTTAAAAAAAACACCGCCGGCATTTTTATTGAAAGCCTGACCTTCGATGAAAACAGCATCCCTATCGAACTGCTGTATTCCTATCACCGCGGTGACAAATATAAGCTTGAAATTGAACTGGGGCGCTATCACTCAAGTTCGGAGACGTTGAACATCAAAGCTGAGTCAATTACCATCCCTAGCAGAGCGCGGGATGACATGAATTTATCCGTTACCAGCGGAGAAAGGTAAAAGCACGTCAGTGCTTTAACCGTTGAACTTGCAACCGGGTGCAAAGCACCCGGTTTGTATGGCAAGAATAAAAAATGAATTCAAATTCTAATTATCGTTTAACAAAAACCATTTATTTTCGGAGGTATGACTAATGGAAGAAAGAAATTTTTTTGAAAGACTGGTAGATATCAGCCCGGGTATGGAAATCTGGTGGGATTCGTCTCCCGTTATTTTCGAAAACTGGTGCAAGAAAATTCTTGCAAAAGCGGATCCGGCCGATCGTGAGAATTTGCAACAGCAATTTAACCGGATGTATGATACCGAAAACCCTCTAAACCAACTGTTCAGAGGCGTTACCACCAATCCCCCGCTGTCGTTGCAGGCCATTCAGGATGATCCTCCCTACTGGGAAAAAGTGACTAAAGACATTCTGGCTGAGAATCCGGGTCTGGATAAAGAGGGTCTTTTCTGGGAACTTTACAAGACGGTTGTAAAGCGCGGCTCGGATATGTATCTGCCGTTATTTGAAGCCAGCAATTACAAGGAAGGCTTTCTTTCCGGGCAGGTGGATCCGCGCAGCGTGTTTGATAAGGATGCCATGATGCGCCAGGCCGAAGAAATAGCGGCGATTAACCCCAATGTCATGATTAAAATTCCCGGTACCAAGCAGGGATATGGGGTGATTGAGTACCTGACATCAAAAGGGATTGCCACCAATAATACGCTGACTTTTGTTCTTCCCCAGTTGGTGGATTGTGCCAACAGCGTAAAACGCGGTCTTGAAACCGCCAAGAAAAACGGTGTGGATCTGAGTCGGTGGCGTTCGGTTATCACCCACATGGAGTCCAGATACGGCGATCTTGGCGGATTAAGGGATTTTGCCAGGGAAAAAGGTATCGAGCTTTCCGATGGTGAGGTGCGGCTGGCGGAACTGGCAATTTTCAAGAAGGCCTATAAGTATTTGATAGACAATAAACTGCCCAGCAAAATGCTGTCCTGTTCGCTGCGAATCGGTCCCACCGTGGATGGCCAGGATCGTATCTGGCACATGGAGGAGAAGGCCGGTGCTTCAATCGTGGTTACGTGCCCACCGGGGTTTATCGATGAAGTTATTTTCTTGCCCGGTGTCGAAAAGATCACTTTTGAAAAAGATCGCATCTTGGAAGATATTCCTCAAGACGTTATGGACAAGCTCATGCGGATTCCTTATTTCGAAAGAGCCTATTCTGAAGATGGCTATACGCGGGACGAATACAATACCCATCCGTCCCTTCAACGTACGGCCGAGCAATTTTCCAAGGCAACCGAGGAAATGGTAGCGTTCGCGGGTAAATGTCTTGCCTGATTTTATACCGCTTTCCATAATGATCCTTTTTCAGAAAGGAAAATAAAATGATTGTTGGCGTTTTGAAAGAAATCAAGGCTGAAGAAAATCGCGTGTGTATGAGTCCGGGGGGAGTTGAATTCATGCGGCAGCATGGACATCAGGTCCTTGTCGAGAAAAATGCCGGTAAGGCCAGCGGATTCGGAAACGCTTCCTATAAGAAAGCCGGAGCCGAAGTCGTAGATTCTCCCAGAGATATTTTTAAACGGGCCAAAATGATTATGCGTGTTAAGGAACCCCAGCCTTTTGAATTGGAGTTGATTCGAAAGGGCCAGATCTATTTTTCTTATCTCCATCTGGCGGCATCGAAAGAATTGACCCATGCCCTGATCAAGCGCAAGGCTGTTTGTATCGCTTATGAAACCATTCAAAAGGCTGACGGGACCTTGCCGCTGCTGACGCCCATGAGTGAGGTGGCCGGTCCCATGGCGATTCAACAGGGCGCCAAATTTCTGGAGATGGCCCAGGGCGGCCACGGGGTTTTGCTGGGGGGTGTTCCCGGTGTTGATCCGGCCACCGTTGTCATTATCGGAGGCGGTGCGGTGGGCATCAATGCCGCCAAAATGGCCAGCGGACTGGGAGCCAAGGTCTACATCCTTGATATCGACCTGGATCGGCTGCGCTATTTGAGCGATGTGATGCCCGGTCAATGTGTGACCCTGATGTCCAGTCCGGCCACCATCCGTGATGTCCTGCCCCAGGCGGACCTGGTGGTGGGAGCCGTGCTCGTTGCGGGCAGTAAAACCCCGACCCTGGTGACCCGGGACATGCTCAAAACGATGAAGAAAGGCTCGGTACTGGTGGATGTTTCCATTGACCAGGGCGGTTGTTTTGAGACCTCCAAAGAAACAACCCATAAAGCTCCGATCTATAAAACGGTTGTTTTGAGACCTCCAAAGAAACAACCCATAAAGCTCCGATCTATAAAATCGACGACATCATTCATTATGCCGTCAGTAACATGCCCGGTGCGCTGCCCCGGACTTCTACCCTGGCGCTGAACAATGCCACCCTGCCCTATGCGGTGGAGATCGCCAATAAAGGCTGGAAAAAAGCGATGAAGGAAAATCCTGAAATAAGGGCCGGGGCCAACGTGGTAGGGGGCAAGATCACCCATACAGGGGTGGCCGAGGCTTTTGGCCTTAAGTATGAGCCGATTAAGAAATTGTTGTAAAACGAAAGGTTTCAGGTATCTGGTCGCTGGTTACTGGTTGCTGGATAAAAAATGGTGCAAGGCGCAAGGCTCAGGGCTTAAGGCAAAAAAGTCGGGTTTCAGGGTTCAAGGTATAAGGCAGAAGGTTTAACGATTTGGGATTTCGGAGTGCGGATTTGGGATTTTTAAAAGGATTATTTTCTGATTTATATAAGGTAGAGGGTTTCAAGAATTCGGAATTTGG
>JAFDDW010000121.1 GCA_019310665.1 Deltaproteobacteria bacterium | reverse complement strand
AAGTTTTTTTAGAGCTTATTTTCGGCGGCTTTCTTATATTTATTTTGAACGTTGGGAGAGTTTGATTGATTATCTTGGTAATGTAATCACTTTTTATTTTGATCGTGACGATGTGCTCGGACAAGGTGGATTAAAAAAATTAAGAGAATGGTATAGGCTAGAAAAAGAAAGAAGGAGAAAAAGCAAAGGGAACTCAAGAAAGATCAAATAGCGCAAACCACAATATATAGTATTGCGATTTTCGGCTCCAGGTGTGGATTACGTGCCTTAGTCAAATCCTTACAATATTCTGATTCTATTATGTATTTGTTCAGCCAATCACAATAATCTTAAAACACATTACAAAAATTTAAAATATTCGACCGAAATCGCGCATAACTGGGTCTGGGAAATCGCGAATTAGTTTACATAAAGGACATTATCGCATCCTGACAACACCGATGCCCTGTTTATGTCTCTGCTCGGCGTTGCGCATTTTACCTTCACAAACCAATTTGTATCGATTTTAATCACATCCGGTCACTTAATCGACCACCTCTTCCCTACTCGAAAGAAAAAGATCTCTGGTTTCATTTTACAGGATTTGCAGGGTATGATAATTTTCATATAAAAAAACGGCAAATTCCTTTGTAGAAAATGGATAAACAAAGACCACCAAAGCACATCATTCATTTAGATATGGATGCGTTTTATCCTTCGGTTGAGGTACTGGATAATCATGAACTGAAGGGAAAACCGGTTATCGTTGGCGGTAGCAAGGAAAGAGGTGTGGTATCATCTGCCTCATACGAAGCCCGGAAATTCGGTGTGCATTCCGCACAACCTATGGCGACAGCCATGCAGCTTTGTCCCAATGGGATCGTTTTGCCGGTCAGAATGGCCAGATACAAAGAGGTGTCCGAACAGGTGTTTGAGATATTCTATCTTTTCACCCCATTGGTTGAACCTCTGTCCATAGATGAAGGGTTTTTAGATGTAACCGGTTCCACCCGTCTTCTCGGTTCGGCAATTGAAATTGCAGAAAAGATTAAACAGATGGTCGTTGTAAAAACCGGTTTGACCATATCAGCCGGTGTTGCGCCGTCAAAATTTGTTGCCAAGATTGCCTCTGATATGGAAAAGCCTGATGGATTGACGGTTGTTCCTGCCGATAAGGTTAGGGAGTTCTTAGATCCCCTTCCGATTAAAAAAATGTGGGGTGTTGGTAAAGTGACACAGGAAGCTCTATTTCACCTAAGCATTCATACCTTTATGGACTTGAGACAAATGCCCGTTGAGGTGTTGGAGAAAAAATTCGGCAAACACGGTAGCCATATGCATCAACTTTCAATGGGAATAGACGAAAGGGATGTGGTAACGTTTCATGATGTTAAATCAATTGGTCATGAGGATACTTATTCTAAGGATATCTTTGATCTTAAATTGGCCAAACGAGAGCTCTTGTCATTGGCCAATCGCGTGGCTCGCCGCATGCGTCGGAAAGGCCTTGAGGGTAAAACCATCACCTTAAAAGTAAAATACCATGATTTCGTACAAATCACCCGTTCTGTTACACGGCATAAGTACACAAACGACAGTACCGTCATATACTCGAAGATTTGCAGTTTGTTGGAAAAAACCGCTGTCGGCAAAAAACCGGTCCGTCTATTAGGCATTTCGTTATCTAACCTTGCCGATATCGGCTCCGAACGTCAGCTTTCCCTGTTCGACCAAAATGGGTCAAGTGAAAAAAGAAAGGAACTAAACAAGACCCTGGATTCGATTTGTGAAAAGTTCGGCGGCAAGGGTATCCGCCCGGGTTCGCTGATCGATAAATAAATCTGCATAATCTTATGCGCTGAGATCATTCATAATTTAAAGAAACGCCAAAGAATAGAGAAAAATGGATTATCAGGGCTTTATATTATCCAACAGCCAGATCATTCGCAACAACGTTACGCAATTGGTTTTCCAGGGAAGGTTATCCGATGGAAAACGCTTTCACTGGACCGTGACCCGTCCGGGCCTTGTTTTTTTTATTGATCGCGACAAAGACTGGGCACCACCTGGCATGTTTCGTAAAAGTGTTGAATTAAGGAGTCTGCGCGGAAACCCTGTAGAAGCGCTGTATTTTCAAACCACATCGGAGCTGACTCGTGCTCGCAGGGCATGCGAGTCTCGTAATATCGCCACCTATGAGGCTGATATTAACCTCGCAGCACGGTTTTTGATGGAACGTTTTATCAAAGGAGGAGTATCTTTTGAAAGCAAACCGGTTAGTGTAGAAAACGATACCTTATATTTCATTGACCCGAAAGTGAAAGATTCTAATTTTACACCCGCGTTGAAGCTGCTTTCCATTGATATCGAATGTTCAATGGAAATGGATCTGTACTCCATCGCTATTTTCGGCAACAATCTTGAAACAGTTCTCATGGTCGATCCGGAACCTAGCGATAAAACAAGGGTATATCAGAGCTTTCGCAACGAACGGGAACTGCTGCTGGCATTTTTCCGTATTGTTCGAGAGTATGATCCGGATGCATTTATTGGCTGGAACCTTATTGGCTTTGATCTACAGTGGCTTTGGCGGAAATGCAAGGCATTGGGAATGGAGTTTGATATTGGAACCGACGGATCTGCGGATCTCTTGGCGCCTGGCAGCTTTTTTAATCAGTGGACCGCTCGCATACCCGGCAGGGCCGCACTGGACGGTATCCACATGGTCCGAAGCGCTTATGTTCAGACAGAAGATTATTCTCTATCAACCGTTGCTCAAAAGGTCTTGGGACGAAAAAAACTGATTGAAAAATCCGGCCGCGAGAAAGTTGCTGAGATAACCCATCTTTTCCATACGGACAAAGCAAACCTTGCAGAATATAACCTGGAGGATACAAGGCTGGTTTACGAGATTTTTGAAAAACTTAACCTGAACCAGCTGGCTGTCCGAAAATCGCAACTGACAGGATTAGCGCTGGACCGTGTCGGTGGGAGCGTTGCAGCCTTCGATTTTTTGTATCTCCCTCGTTTACACCGGCGCGGTTACGTTGCAGATACCAATTCCCAACCAGCCGCCATGGCTCAAACAGCACCTGGCGGCCTTGTACTTGACAGCACACCCGGATTCTACCGAAACGTGGCAATATTTGACTTTAAAAGCCTTTATCCCAGCATCATCCGGACGTTTCGAGTTGACCCCCTTGCAGCCAATGTGATCCTGCATGATTTAGTTGAAGATTTACCATCAAGTGATTCAAAGTTGACCGGCCAAATCGTTAAAGGTCCGGCCGGCCTTGAATTTGCCGAAAATTTCGCAATTCTGCCTTCCATTATCGAGGAACTTTGGCAGGAACGGGATAATGCCAAACAATTAAAAGACTCAGCGTTATCGCAGGCTGTAAAAATCATCATGAACGCTTTTTACGGTGTTCTGGGAACACCAGGCTGTCGGTTTTATGATCCTCGCCTTGCGGGGACCATCACCCGTATTGGTCATTGGATTTTGATATTTTCCCGTGAATTCATTGAGAGTGAAGGCCATCAAGTCATCTATGGGGATACCGATTCACTATTTATCCACTTTGGAGACGGTGAGCAAACTGCGATAAACCAAGTAGGCACCCAGCTCTCCGAGAGGCTCAATTGTTACTTGAATACAGAGTTACAGCAACGCTTTAACGTACAAAGCAAACTTGATATCGAATTTGAAAAATTATTTGTGCATTTTTTCATGCCCACTATTCGTGGCCGGGATACGGGATCGAAAAAACGTTACGCAGGTTTGTTCATTAACGAGATTGGAGCTGGAGAGTTATATTTTGCAGGCATGGAGACAACTCGGCGCGATTGGACGGCGCTTGCAAAAGAGTTACAGGTTGATCTTTTTACGCTGCTGTTTAAAAAGGGTAACACACCGGACCTGAAAGATGAACTCTGTGATATGGTCCGCAGCCGTCACAAGCTGCTTTATGACGGGAAATTAGACGATAAATTAGTTTACAGAAAAGGAATTAGCAAACGATTGGAAGAATATACAAAAAATGTTCCACCGCATGTTCGTGCCGCCCGGATGCTGGATCAATTTGACGGTAGAATCGTAAGTTATGTTATGACGACAGCCGGGCCTGAACCTGTCCAGAAAATATCCAACGCAGCCTATGACTATCGCCATTACAGTGTGAAACAGCTTGCGCCAATCGCTGATATTGTCTTGCGCTTATTTGATCTGGATTATCGCTCTCTCATTATAGGTGGAAAACAATTAAACTTATTCTAAAACACAAGTATGCTTTAAGACTGTCCAAACCCCGATTATCTTTCGCCCTTTAATCAATCGGTTGAATTTTTGTATCGTTTAGAGGATACAATTGAAATCCACCACCCCTTCCACACTGTCCTTGAAATGAATCAGAGCTTATCGCATATGTCAATTCATAGTATTTTACAAGAGTTTGAATTGTAGGTTCCATCAGTCAAGGTAATCAATTTGGATCTGCCTAAAACTCGATATTCCGTGCCTGCTCCCACAGTCAAAGAATACCACTGGTACATTGTAGACTACATCTACCAATCCTCAAAATTCACATTACATTTAATCGAGCAATAATAGCCGTATGGTGCTTGGAGAGCTTTTAGGCAAAAAAGGACGGCCCGTGTTTTATACAGAACCGTCCTGTAGCGATGCTGGAGCTGTCATCAGCAGTTAAGAACAACCACATTCTTCTTTAGTGGACTCCGTCTCCCCTTTGGGTTTTTTTGGTGATTCAGTGTCCATTTTAGTACCCTCTGATTTTAACCCACAGCACATACCCATCATATTTTTCATCATGGCGGAAAAATCTGTGGCATCGCTTTGGCCCGAAAAGCATTCGCATTTTGTTTCAAACATTTTTTTAAAATCCTCCGGGTTGCAACACCCAACGTCAGCACATCCGACCCTAGTTTTGTTGTCTTTTGTTTTTTCTTTTAGCATTTTTACCCTCCATTAATTTTAGTGTTTAAGAGTTATTCGCAATCATTTAAATAACCAGTTGATTCGGTTAAGGCTCTTTTTCTCTCTTCGTGTTCCTCTTTGTTTATGTCGCCAGAAACATGCCGCTTGTCGAGTATAACTATTGCTGAATCTGAAGCGCTGATTTGTTGGCTGTCGGTGTCGCGGGAGCCACACCCACACATCAGCGAATCCCTTCTCACCTTCATCATGAAAAAGCACATGGCTATCATTAGAATAGGGCATAACCACCAGAAGGAAGAATTGAAAAATTCTGAGCCGTACATTTTTATCGCCTCCCTAAGACATGTAACGATGTTTAAATTCCTGCCCAGAGGAAGCTGCGACATCCTTGGGCGGAACAATGCGAGACAACACACTTTGCAAAGCCTTTTTAATCTTTTTAATCACTACGATTGAAATGAAAAACGGACAGAATGAAAATTTGTTTACGCCTTCTGTCCCCGACGCGAAGGGTAATCCCTCTTCCTCCCACAGGAGCGTTCCGCCGATGATGTTATAAACGGCAACGAAACCGAACTGTTGCATCAGCTTCTGGGCAATTTTGCTCCGTCCGCCCACCTTGCAGTAGACCACATAAGTTTTGTTTTTATCCATGACTTCCAGCCGGGTCTTAAAAAACTTTGAAATCAGATTCACATTGATTGCGCCTTCCAGATGCAGATCCTCGTATTCCTGGGGAGTGCTGACGTCTATGATGACCAGATCATTTAAGTCTCTGTTATTCGATATCAGCTCCCATGCTTTATCAGGATAGATATCTTTTGATGCTTGAGTCTTTGTTTTTACTGATGTGTACATGTGTATTACCTCCTTTTTACCCCTATACGGGATTTAATTTTAGCGGTATACGCTGCAGGATTTATCCAATGATGAACTTTAAATATCCCAAGACAATCGCACCTACGAGTGCAAATGAAACATACAAAACAAAAACGCGGTGTGAAACCAGAGACCAAACTGCGGCCATGGCCGGCAGTGTCGTGGTCGGACCGGCGATCAAGAAGGCCAGTGCGGCCGCCGGGCTCATGCCCTGAACCAAAAGACCGCTGACCATCGGCAAGGCGCTCAAATTGCTGGTATAGGTCGGGACTCCAAGTAATGCTGCCGTAATAATGGCCCAGGCATTTCCCTGTCCCATAATGCCGACGATCCACTCTGCAGGGATATACAGAATAATCAAGGCTTCCAGGAAAAAGGCCAAAGCCATGAATTTGATAACCATCAGGGTCGCGCTGTAGGATTCCTTAAACAAGCGACTCCAGAAATTGGTTTTCTCGCCGCAACCGCAGCTTTCCGCCTTCGGCTCGTTCAGGGAGCGATCCGTCCGAACAGGGACGGCAGTGGCACGAATAGAGGGTTGGATTTCAGTAAAAACGGTGGTGCTACCATCGCAGCAGACCGCCACTGGTGCGCCGATCGACTCAACGGGACGAAACCAGGAAAAACCCGTTACTCTCTCTCTGAGCCCCCGCCAGGCACTTTGAATTAGTGAATAAGTACTTTGGGTGACGGAGGCGTTATAGCGAAATGGGTGATGAACCCGGCACTCAGGCTTAAGAGAAGCGTACCGACCAAGCGCCATACCGCCAAATTCCACCCGATAGTTCCGACACTTAAGAAAAAGATTTCCGGATCCATGGAGGGTGATGCGATCCAAAAGGACATGACCGGTGCCAAAGGCACGCCACTGATGAGCAGCGCTGCGATGACCGGAATTACGCCGCAGGAACAAAAGGGGCTGAAGGCCCCCACAATGGTTGCCAGAAGAATGGCGGTGATAGGCCTGGCGTCAAAGGCGCGTTTTATATATTTAGAAGCGCCCGACATATTCACCGCCACGGCCAGGGGAATCGTCACCAACAGATAGGGCCAAATGTGCAGGAAGGCTTCACCCATAAAATTGGCTATTTTTATAATTTCGCTTATCATGTTGCACTCCTTTCATGGCTTCGTAATTAATATTCTATATTTCCAGAAATTTAGAAACATATGATCAAAAAAAAATGCCCAAATATGCAGCGCCCTAAGGGCTACATTTGCCCTCAGTACAGCATTCCGCCTGAAGAAAATCTATGAGTTCCCGCAGAACTTCGAATTGGGGCACACAATATAATGTGCGGCTCTCTCGTATCTGGCGGATCAATCCTACCGAAACCAGCCGGTTAATATGATGGGACAAGGTGGAGTTAGGTATGCCAAGCTTGTTTTGGATTTGTCCCACCGGCGCACCTTCATCACCGACTTTCACCAGGTATCGAAAAATCAAAAGTCGAGTGTTGTGTCCTAGTTCTGCCAATCGTTTTGCTGCTATTTCGTTATTCATGGTTCTATAATATACATAAAAGCAGAGCTTGTCAACTATATTTCTAAAAATGTAGAAATATAAATTCTAAGATACTTTTTAGGATCGTAAAACGTGCAAATTATAGGCGTGTAATTATTGTTCCAAAATGAAGGACTGTTTGCCACAGTGCTCGAGGTCTCCGATTGCATAATGCATATGCAAATCTTCACTATTTTGCAGGGTCCGGAATTGTGTCATGCGTGCCCTATGGTGCGAGTAGACTTAACCCATTGATAGTATATAAAATATTGACTGTATCGCGGTAAATCCGGATTTGAATAAATTTCTTTTGCACGCTGCGTTTGTGAGTCAGATCCATGTGCAAGTAAACCGTGGTGGATTGGATATTTTCGTGTCCCAGGCGGATTTTGATATCGGTAATGGCATGACCACAGCTGAGCATATTGACCGCTCGTGAATGACGGAAGCTGTGA
>JAFDDW010000120.1 GCA_019310665.1 Deltaproteobacteria bacterium | reverse complement strand
GTTGGCTGCTTTAATGGTCTGAATGGCCTCGGACATGCCGTCTTTACGACCGGCGAGGTCGGAAGCTCTTAACTGATGCTCCTGAGCGTTGAAAAAGTTAATTGGATCATCCAGAGCCGTATTAACCTTCCGTCCTGTAGCCAAGCGATGCATGGTGGTTTCCATGTCACGGGACGTCTTTTGCAAGCTGAATAGACTCGCCCGCATACCGGATGTTAAACTAATTGTACTTAATGCCATGATTTTTCTCCTTTTCTAGGTTTTTATTTTGGCTTTCTTGCCAATGGTTAAAAAAATTAATTTCATCCCTGTTTGCAGGGCAAGTAATTGGTCCGACGAATTTTATTTCGCCTCCTTTCCGGACCCGTATTTTGCCATACACCCTCTTTATTGGCTCAATTTGGGGAAACTTTAGGATTTTCTACTTTTTTTTATTTTAAGTTTCTGAAATAGTTGTTAATATAGTTGATTAAGTTGATTGAGTTGATTACAAGGGCGTCGGTTAGTCAAATAGGCTGAAATCCTCTAACCTAATCAACTATTTAACTTATCAACCATTAAACTAATTCTGTTTCCAAATGATGAGGTAGTGATGATACGTGTGGGCATTGAAGAGCTGAAACCCGGTATGATACTGGAGCGGCCGGTAAAAAATCACCAGGGCATCCTCTTGTTGGAGGCCGGGGTGAAGATTACCACAAAAAATATCCGTATTTTTAAATCCTGGGGGGTGGATGAAATTACCGTCAAAGGGGAGGTGACCCGGGCAGATGACACTCCCGGAAAGCCGGAGTCGCGGATAAATGAATCCGACGAGATGCAGTTAAAAAAAAAATTTGCAGACGTACTGGATGATCCGGTGATGGTTGAGATTCTTAACGCCGCCAGCCGGCAGCTGAATAACGATTTACCGAACAACGAGAGCAACAATGAGCATTCCGGACCCTCAAAAAATAATCGAAAGAATTGACGACCTGCCGACCTTGCCGCGCACCGTTCTGAAGATCACTGAGTTGGTCAATGACCCCAAGTCCTCGGCCAAGGACCTGGCCCGGGTGATTACCGACGACCAGGTTTTGACCGCCCGGCTGTTGAAGTTGGTCAATTCGTCTTTTTACGGGTTTCCCCAGCGGATACCCACTGTTACCGGGGCCATTGTGTTGCTCGGCTTTGATGCCATTCGGAATTTACTTTTGACGACTTCCGTATTTGATCTGTTTGCCAACCGGAATCGGAAAATGAAGCAGGATCAGGAAAGGTTTTGGGATCATTCGCTGGGATGCGCCGTCGGAGCCAAAGTCATCGGCAACTACCTGCGCCATGATAAAATAGAGGAACTGTTTGTTTCCGGCCTCCTGCATGATATCGGCAAAATTGTCGAGATGATGTTTCTGCCCCATGAATTTTCCAGAGTCGTCGCCGCCATAAAAAAAGAAAATATATTGATGACTACGGCTGAAAACAAAGTTCTGGGCTATAATCACGCCGAACTCGGCAAACTGCTGGCTGAACGATGGAACCTGCCGGTCAGGCTAGTTCAGGTGATCGCCCATCATCACCAGCCGAACAACGCCGGCAGTTTTGCCATGGAAGCCGCCATTGTTCATCTGGCGGATATATTTTGCCGGGCGCTCAACATGGGTTACGGCGGCGACAATAAGATTCCGCCCCTGGATACACAGGCCTGGGAACTTTTGAAGATAGACAGCAGCGCTATCGATACAATTATGGGAACCATGCACCGCGAGTATCACGACATCAGCAACTTCATTTCGTAAAAATTACTATAGTTTTTCTTCAAAAGGCCGATAAGTAGGATAGCAAGATTCGAACCATTGAATCGAAAGCATTGGATCGAAACTAGCGACTCGGTTTCAGCAACAACCAGCACACCGCTCAGCTGTCAGATAAGAAGCTTTTCAATGCATTTTGCAAAAATTTAAGGGGGGATTTGCAAATTGCATTAAATTAATATGCATGTCTTCTATCTGGGGAAAAAAGCAATTTGATTTATGAATGGCATGAACACTCAAAGCTGATAGCTGTGTAACTCATTAAAATGATGGCTTGATTTTCAAATCCGGCGGACTCCAAGAATTTCACCGGGTATTTGACGGCTTGAAGATCGGGCTATCGATATTGAATTGTAACTAAATTTGTCGCAAATTTCCGCCACTAACCGGGGCTTTTTTTTGCAAATTGCAAAAAAAAGAAGGTGATTTGCCGGCACCGGTGCGTTCGCATTCTTGAAATTCGGGCGATTATTTTTTTTAATGGGTTTTCTTACTTTCAACCTCAAAAAGCATCTCCACAAAATATTGTATCGACCGATCTTGCCCATATACTTCATGTGGTAAATTTGTTTTGACCTTTTCCAAACAAGAGATCGGTTGGTATGTGTCGATAAGCCTCAGTCCGCATCCAGGCATGGATATTGCTAACACAATTATGCCTGGACATAACCATCGGATAATCCCCATCTAACTCGACTCTTTTATATTGGCATTCTAGTTTCATGCGCGTGACAGGATATTAATATTTTTGCTTGAGGAGAACGCAGTGCAGAACGCAGCGCAACGCAAGTCAAATTCAGATCCATCCGAGGCCAAGGATACTTGCCAACTTCTACCCACCCCATTGAACGAAGAACACGGGTTTAAAGACATCATTGGTCAGAGCAAAAAAATGCGGGAAGTGTTTGATCTGGTCGAAAAAGTAGCCGATTGCGACAGCACCATCCTTCTTAATGGGGAGACCGGCACCGGTAAAGGACTGGTGGCCAAAGCCATTCACCTGAAATCAAAACGAAAAAAGAAACCTTACATTTCAATCAATTGCGGGGCAATTCCCGAAAATTTACTGGAAAGTGAGCTGTTTGGGCACGTCCGGGGTGCGTTCACCGGAGCGACCTCATCGAAACAGGGAAAGTTTGAGTTGGCCGACGGCGGAACCATATTATTAGATGAAATCGGCGACATGAGTCCGGACCTTCAGGTAAAAGTACTCAAGGTACTCGAAGAGGGCGAATTTGAGCAGGTAGGCGGCGCTAAAACGATTAAGGTCGATGTCAGGATCATCGCCGCTACCCATCGTGATTTATGTGAAGAAGTTCAAAAAGGAAACTTCCGCGAAGATCTCTATTATCGCCTCTATGTGATTCCCTTGATGCTTCCGTCGCTGAAGGAACGAAAATCGGATATACCTTATCTGGTTTCCTATTTTATTGAGCAGTCAAACCAGAAAAATGACCGCCAGTTGGATGAGGTTGCTGAAGATGCAATGGCCATGATGATGAGTTACGCCTGGCCGGGAAATGTCCGGGAACTTAAAAATATGGTGGAGCGGATGGTGGTTTTAAACGGCAGCGCTAAGATTACCGTAGCCGATTTGCCGGTTGAACTGAAAAAGGCCCATAAACACGAACCGACGTCGACAATAGAAATATCCGATGAGGGGATTTGTCTGAACAGTGCCGTCACTGAATTTGAAAAGGCCCTGATTCTGCAATCCCTGGAGAAAACCAAATGGGTCAAAAACAAGGCCGCTAAACTTCTTCAGCTTAATCGCACCACCCTGGTGGAAAAAATTAAAAGACATCAGCTCCAACCCTGCAATATTTGATTGGCTTTTTTTTTCACCTTTTTCCATCGTTAAGATTCCGTGGTTTACCATTCAAACCCCGTGGGCTTTCGATCAGCGAAGAGCCCAAGTGCTCAAACGAATACCTGCGTGAAGCCCCATCCAGCATGCTGGACCTGGAACCGCCTTGCGGCATTCCCCTGTGCGACCGCCACCCCTCCGCAAAATGGTCCTATTCAAAGATTTCTGGCTTGCAGTCGATGGATCTTTGCAGGTGTCAACACGCTGACCCCCGACAGCCAAAATTTGACTGATTTTGCATGATCCCGACCGATGGGATCAAATGGCGATAAGATTTTATCTGTCTGAAATGATATGAAATTTTAAATTTAATAATTCGGGTTAAGCTGAATATTCAGTGGCATGATATTTGCTTTTTATAAGAACGGTTAAGACGATTAAGACGGTTTGGTCAAATAAGACCATATTATAGATTTTCCTCCGGCGAAAGATCAGGTCTCGGGTGTCAGGCCTCAAAGGTGCTAAATCCTTATATGAAACTGAATTTAGACAGGATTTACAGGATTATCAGGATTTATTTTGGACTCGTATTTCTTTATCCTGTCCATCCTGTTGATCCTGTCAGAAAATGGAAATTCATGCTGTTAAGTTTCTCTTTCGATTAGACTGGCCGCTTTTCAGGCCAGCGGCGGCTCTGATCCGCCTCCGGCGGAACACCTGACACCTGAAACCTCAAGGCGTATGTTACAACCTGTTGTCGGATAAAGCTGCTAAGGGCCTAAGAAATAGATCAATGGCCGGCAGCGATGCCGGACGGGTTGCCGGGCAATTTCATCCCAGAGTAAAAGTGAGAAAAATTTTGACGGATATGTCACCTGTTTTAGTGATCGATGACCACCCGGATCTGCGGGCAGAGATTTCGCAGAATCTTCATTCTGTCGGCTTTCAGGTTGAGAGTGTATCCAATGGACCGGAAGCATTGGAAAGGGTTAGATCCACTAAATTCAGCCTGGTGATTACGGATGAAAAAATAATGGGAATTGACGGGAAGGATGTTTTAAGTTCTGTAAAGAAAATTGTCCCCCAAATTCCCGTAATTGTTATGAGCGCCAATGGTTCTGTGCACAACGCAGTTGAGGCCATGCAGGCAGGCGCTTCAGATTATCTGCTTAAACCATTTTCATTTGAATCCCTGGAAAAAACAATCAAAAAGGCGATCGGCGGAACCAACGGAAATGGCAGTTCCAAATCCGGCGGCCAGATGTCCGCTGATCATCCGGCCGGCAAAGTAATCCTTACCCGAAATTCTAAAATGCAAGACATTTTAAAACAGGCCCGAGGGGTGGCTCCCAGCAGCGCAACGGTCCTTATTCAGGGCGAAAGCGGCACCGGCAAGGAGCTGTTGGCGGCCTATGTTCATCAACACAGTCGTCATCCGGAAGCTCCCTATGTGGCCCTCAATTGTGCCGCCTTACCCGATACCCTTGCCGAAAGCGAGTTGTTTGGGCACGAAAAAGGATCATTTACCGGTGCCGTTGGACGTAAGCTTGGAAAATTTGAATTGGCGAGTAAAGGGACCGTCGTTCTGGATGAAATCAGTGAAATGCCGCTGCCTCTTCAAGCGAAACTGCTGCGTGTGCTTCAGGAAAAAGAAGTTGACCGTGTCGGAGGGACCCGTCCGGTTTCGATTGACGCCCGGGTTATTGCAATCACCAATGTAAATCTGAGATCAGCTCTGGCGGACGGCAAATTTAGAGAGGATCTGTATTATCGCATCAATGTCATCCCCCTGGTTGTGCCACCCCTGCGGGAAAGAAGGGATGATATTGAATTGCTGGTGCAGCATTTTCTGGAAAAGTACAGCCGGGCGAACCATAAAAAAGCAGCTGTAATTGAGGATGCGGCCTTGAATCTGCTCCTGGATCACAACTGGAAGGGCAATGTCCGTGAACTGGAAAATGTTATGGAAAGGGCGGTACTTATCGGGGACGGAAAATCTGTTTTGCCCGAGCATTTGCTACTGGATCCATTTGAGAACCACACAAAATCTTCAGAATTACTTGAAGTTAAGGCCGGTTACACCGTCAGGCAGATGGAAAAAAAACTCATCTTTAACACCTTAAATCAGGTTGATGACAATCGGACCCGGGCGGCTGAGCTTTTGGGAATCAGTATCCGCACCCTGCGGAACAAATTGCATGAATACAAGGGGGAAGCGTTGGGCACATAACCAGGGTATAGGGTGCCAGGAATTCGGCCTCCGGCCCATAGGGGCCTATGCCTACGCCCCGGTGGGAAGTTGGAATGCGGAATGCGGAAAATAAGAAAAGGCTCAGGGTACACGATATCGGGAATAAGGTTTCAGGTGTCAGGTTTCAGGTTTCAGGTGTTAGGCGGCGAGGAAAATGCATCAGCAACAGGATGCAGGCGGCGGTCGCAATGCGAAAAATAAGAATGAAATCATTATTCAACCATGCACCCTGGACCTTATACCTTACACCGCGGGGTTGGTACGAAATTTGCTTCGGTACTATGATATAGATGCTAGTTGATATAGATTATAGGGGAGATACAAAATGCCGCTCGATAAAATTTTTAGCGATACAATTACCACGCTGGAAAAGTCCTTGAATTTACGATCCTTTCAGAACCGGGCCCTGGCGTCAAATATCGCCAACATGGACACACCGAATTATAAAGCCGTCGAACTTGACGTCGCCGAAAAAATGAATCCTAAAAAAGGCCTGGTTCCCGGCATTAAGCTTGTGCGAACCCATGCCGATCATCTTCAAAACAGAAATTACCGTTCGGATAGCATAAAACTCCAGGCGGTGCCGCCCACCGCTTACAATTTGAGAGGCGACGGCAATACCGTAGATATAGATCGGACGATGGGAAAGCTTGCAGAAAACACATTGCTGTATAACGCGGCGGCACAACTTATTTCTAAAAAATTAAAAGGGTTAAGCAAC
>JAFDDW010000119.1 GCA_019310665.1 Deltaproteobacteria bacterium | reverse complement strand
TTTTGTATTACAACATGCGGGTGTCGATAACCAGGTTCTGATCCGGAGGGTTCGTCGAAATCTATCCAATATACGTCGCCTTGATTGATTACCATTGGTTTTTTACCATTTTCAGATGTCGTGGACGCATTTTTTCAACAATTTTTGTGTCAGGATCAGGCAGATCATCATATGCTTTATTGATAGCTTGAAGAAGTTCCATGTTATTATGACGCTGTAAAAACTCCTGAGCTGCTAAAACGAATAGGCGACTCCGTGAAATATTCAAATTTTTGGCGAGATCATTCACTTGATCAAATATTGGTTTTTCGATAGATATTGCGGTTTTAATATTTGGCATTGGTATACCTCCTGGTAATAAATAAAGTATAATCTTTGGTATGCTCAATGTCAATAATTTTTTGTGCCCAACGTTGAGCGTGGGCAGCGGCCCTGATGAGTGACGAGCGTGCACAGCCCTAAGCGAAAACCCGCTATCTACAAGCAGCCGTGCCGTGGCGAAGCTCTTTAGAGCGAAGACTGGTCAGCTCCACTGCTTTGTTCTGCCATTTTTTTTAATGGTTACCAAAAACTTCGGACGTTTTCATAAGAAAGAATTTTTTCATCTTTTGTCAATATCGTGGCATTTTCTTCCCTTGCCGTCGCCACAATAATTTGGTCAGCCGGGTCATTATGAAAAGGTTGGGGTAGTACAGTTGAGCGGTATGATAAAACAGGAGAGAGAGGCACTAATCTAAGTTTTGGCATATCGAGGGCAGTATTTATCCAATCCTCTGGATGACACGAGATTCCAACTTTCTTTTTTTCAAGGAGTTTGCTGAATTCCCATGGAGAAATGGCAGACAATAGTATCTCATCATACATCTCAGCATTGCCAATTAACACTTTAACCCTTTGTGACAACTTCTTTGGGTTCATGTTCCACCAGATCCAGGTATGTGTATCAAGCAAATATATCATTTGCAGGCATCCCACATTTCCTCACCCAATGGTGAGATTACATCTTTTTCAAAAACAAGAGCGTCAGAAAGTCTGCCAGGCTTGGGGTTTATATCAGAAGTGCGATACGGTGTAATTTGGGCTAATGGCTTACCTCGCTTTGTTATGATAATTATTTCCTGTGTTTTGGCAACTTGATCCAAAATTTTCAAGGCATGTGATTTAAATTTGCTTATTCCCATGGTTTTCATACAGCCACCTCCTTAATAAAGACAGAATAGTCAACCTAAATGGTCAAGTCAAGGACAAAAATGTGGATTTCAGGTGGCAGAACGAGTGTTATAGTGAGCACGCTCTTACCACATTGCGCCTCGTTCATTGCTCGCCATGCCTCCTCTAGCTCATCCTCATTGGAGACAAAAATATCAAACAGTTCTCTCAACAGGAATTGCCTGATCTTAAAAGCATCCTCTTTCGGTGTGTCAACGCGGTATTGCTCCTGGCGCTTTTGATCCCATGAAAAATAATCAGGCACAATTTTAATAACCGCTTTTTTCAATTCCGGTGACATTAATTTCCTCGATCATTGTTAAATTGCCCGCCGTATTTCTTTTACAGCATGTAGATTTACTGTCTAACGGTGAGCGTGAGCAGCGGCCCATATAAACCTCAAGTTTGCACGGCCTTTACGAAAAACCGCTATCTTCAAGCCGCTGTGCCGCGGCGAAGCTCCCCAAAGCGAAGACTGGTCAGCTCCACTGGTTTGTTCTGTTCCGTTTCTATGATTTTGGAGCTAAGGAGCCATTCAAATATTTATGTACAAGACTGGAAATAAGCGTTTGATATGGAATACCTTCTTCAATAGCTTTTAACGTAGAAGTGAGCTGCAGCCCTGATGAGCGTCGAGCTTGCACAGGACTTTACGTGAAACCACATAATTTTTCCGGTCAGGTTCAGCTATTTGTTCTCTTCAGCCCATTGCGGGTGCGTGGATAAAAAGTCACTTGATATTTTATAAATATGATGTATATTGAATGTAACAACATTGTCAATACAATTGCACTAATAAGCAGGAGGAAGTCATGGCTAAAACAGCAACAATTCAAACTCGGGTAGATCCCGTTATTAAAAATAATGCTCAAATGATACTGAAAAAATTAAACATATCGATGTCCGAGGCTATTTCAATGTATCTTTCACAGATTACGTTACATAACGGAATCCCCTTTGAAATAAAGATCCCTAATGAGGTTACAGCTAAAACACTTAAAGACTCTGAAATGGGGAAGAATGTTCACAAAGTAGACTCTGTAGACGGATTATTCAAGGAACTTGATAGTTGAACATTCATTACACGACGCAATTTAAGAAAGACTATAAAAGGATCAGGAAACAAAACAAGGACCTTTCCAAAATAAGGGCCGTCATCGAGAAATTAGCTGCTGGTCAATTGTTGGTGCCTAAGTATCATGACCACCAATTATCCGGCAATTGGAAAGGACATCGCGATTGCCACATTGAACCAGATTGGATCTTAATCTATCGAATCTCAGTCTATGATTTGTATTTAGAACGAACTGGTTCCCATTCTGAACTATTTAAAAAGTGATAAATGTCGATAGCGAACGTGGAAGTGAGCAGCGGCCTTGATGAGTTTCGAGCCTGCACGGCCTTTTCGAAAAGCCTGCGAACTACACGCCGCCGTGCCGTGGCGAAGCTCTTTAGAGCGAAGACTGGTCAGCTCAACTGATTGGTTGGCCTATATATTCAGAAGGAAGACCTGCATTCGTGGAGGCCGCAAATTGCCTTTTGTCCGAGGTTACAAAGAGATCAGCCTGCCACTCAAGAGCACACGCGACATGAAGAGCGTCCAGTGAGCGTAAAACATTGCCCTCCAGAAGTTTTACAGAACGTGAGACGGCAGATGGTGTGATTTGTAAAATTGTTGCGTCACGAACATCATCCAACAATTGTCTCTTAACAGCCCGATAGTCCGCGATAGTCAAGATCCGTTCTCTCAAACGACGGTTGAGGCCAGAAACGATCTCAGGCACTAAAATGACGCAGAAAGCCAACTCCGAAGCGCTTTCCAAGTAGCGATCCAGCTCATCGCTGCCAACCTCTTGAACATATCTTTTGGCAAAAGATGATGAATCAACCGCCAGTTTCATGTAACCGTCTCACGCTCTTCCAAAATAGCCGATGATAAATCGCTTCCTCTTGTACGTAGTCGGATTGCGGGTTGTTTCCATGAGGGTAGACTTTGGGCGCCATCTGAAAATGGAACTATTTCAGCTACAGGCTTGCCGCGGCGAAGAAGAACAAGCGTCTCGCCATGCTCAACTTCGGTAATGAAACCGGAAGCCTTTTTACGGAAATCAGTGAATGTAATAGTTTTCATTGCACACCTCCATATGTGTACACTTGACTGTACATCATAGAGGGCATATTGTCAAGACTGTTGATAGGGCCAACGCCGGGCATAAGTGGCGGGCGATTACAATCCCGGAAGAATAAAAAGGCTTATCAGTAGGAATCAATCAAGAGACTAAAAAATCGCACGATACAGCCCGTCCAACTTCATGCCTTTGTTATGCCAGGACTTGCAGCCTCTCAAATAAAAACTCTGGGGCGAAGTCAGCGCCATTCGGCCACACAACTGTATGAAATTCTTGATTAACAATGAAATCTTTAAAATAGGAAATGTCTTTTAGTGGCTCAAATATCTCACCATCTAGTTCATGCTCCAAATCAACTTCGCCATCAGAACCATCGGAAAAACGGAGATAAAGGGTATAGTCTTTAATATATTTTGCGTCAATAACTCTTGGTATCATAATACTACTCCAATGGGGCTATTTTATTTAAAGGTTTCTTTTCCTCTGCAAGTTGCCAATTTTCTAGCAATTCATCTTTATGAATCTCAAGCCACTCGAGGACAAGTCTAAGCGCTCGCTTCGGAAAACGGCCATTAATCACACCAGAATCTATCTCAACGGTAATCTCATATTCACCATATATTGCATGAAAATGTGGTGGTGCATGATCTTTATAAAACATTGCAATAATAATTCCAAGAAATCTTGATATTTCAGGCATAAATCAATCTCCAAATAACTTCTAAAACGGTATAACGTGGAAGTGAGCTGCGGCCCCGACGAGTTGCGAGTATGCAGGGCCTTTACGATAAACCCGCCATCCTACACGCCGTCAGCTCCACTGGGTTGTTATGAAATTTTTATCCGAAAAAGCACCAGTGTTGATCAGTATCTATCTCCTTCACCAACTCCGCAAGATCTCTTGACGACTCAAACGGCTCATATTTATGCCACTTCATATCTGCTCTATGCCAATATAGTTTCCAGTGATTTCGACTTCGTACAAACTTGAGTTTTGCGAAGGGCGATTCAATTTGCTTTTTAGGATCATTCCATTGAGGTCGAATTTCAAAAATAATTATGTCTTGATTTTGAATTTTATAATCAACCCGCAATTGGTCTCTGATATGTGCAGGTGATCTCTTTTCACAAAGTGATCCGACAAGCTTTTTTATCTTGTGTAACTCTATTTCCGAAAATGCCATTTCTGTTCTCTTTGTTCATAACGCCGCAAATCAGCGGGCGCGGCTTTTTGCACTCCGCTGAAGAAATTGAAAAATTGGCAAAAAATTGGGGTCTGACCACGCTATCTTATTTATATCACATCAGATTCGTCCCAGAAATAGGTGTTATCATCGCTTAGCGAGCTGTTTTCACGGGTAAAAAGGGGGCTGTAAGCTGTTTGCTGCTCCCGGAGCTGGTAATTGTCACCGCTTCGGCTCACACTTCGACCTTTCACCTGGAAACCGAGTTTCTCTTTTGTCATTTCAACAAATTCTTTACTCCCAACGGCAACACTTTTTACCCATTTGCTTTCGCGGACAGAACTGTTGTTTCTTAAGGCTTCTTCAATCCAGCCACTATGGGATTTCTTTAATTCTTCAACCGTTTGAATGTTCAACAGTTGCATCAGTCGTTGGTAATTTATCAACGCATATCTTTTACGGGGATTTTGGATCTCATTATATCCACTGAACCCCCAATCAGATGGATGCGTTACTACGCCGGCACGTACCATATTCAGGTCAAGATAAACGATACACCGGAATAGATGCTCATCCCGCTCGATGGCTGTCGCATGGTATCGGTCTTCCCAATAAGCGCCCTTTCTCTTTTTGCGCCAATTGTATTCCTGAGCGGTGCGGCTTGCAACCAACTGCATGGACCTTGAGATTACATCTTTTGAATCATCATCAGCTACAAGCAAATGGATATGACTTGAGGTTATCATAAAGTTCAAGACGGCCAGGCCGTATCTTTTCTTTGCTTCGAATAGCCAGTGCATCCATCGCTGACGATCTTTCGCAAATTTCAGAAGGAATTCCTTCTTATGACAACGATGAGTTATGTGCCATATGTGTCCTGGGATGAAATGTCGTCTTGCTCGTGGCATTTTTCAGAATTTCTCTTAAAGAGTCGTTTTCGGCCCCCAAAAGGGCGCCCTAAGCACCATAAAAGGTATCCACACAGAGGCTTTATGTTGTATTAACAACAAGTTATCGTGGTCAGACCCCAAAACCAACTTACCTGGATTTCATCCACAAAACCCTCGACGCCATTACGGCTGCTTTCAATATCATCGAAAGTAACACCGTCGACTCCAGCCGCACCCTTATTCGCCCGAGCAATCTGATACGCACTGCTCAGCACATCTCGCCGATAAATTCGATCATACAGTACGTAGAATCGATACTTCGGCTCCAACTTCGCCTTCCGGTAAAGCTTCTGTCTCAAAGTAGTGAGTTTTACCGGCAACCGGACCTTCTTGACGTGGGCACTTTGCCACACATCAACAGATCCCCAGATTGTCAGCTGTTCCGTAGTGGGACGATTGTCCAAGCGGCACACTCCTTTTCTGACTCAGCTTGTCCACAGCAAGGCCCCTTGGCTCCACCCTGTTTCCAGGGCTTCCTTGCTACTATGGGCCTCTCCGACTCCCATCCGCGGCAAACTTTCCGGTTATTTATTCCCGGTCGCCTTCCGGCTCTATCACCGGGCCGCAGTGGGTCTCCCAGGTTCCTCGATGCATCTTTCCGTGCGCGCTCTCCCCAATCACCCCGGGGTGCCCTGCAGGTGCACTTGCTCGTTTCTTCCCTGCAGGTAACAGGCTTCGTCATCTCTGGCAGCTTGGCCACACCCAATGAGTGTAACGAGGCCGAATCGGGTTCGCTTGCGCTAGGGCTCACACGGTCGCGGTCCAGGGGGTTCGCCCCTTTTGCATCCATATATTGCTATGAATACCGGCCCGCTTCCCACGTTCAGTTACCCTCACGCAGGGGGCCGCCGCTACATGGCGAACGAGTAATTACCAAGGCTGACACGTTTCAGTCAGCAAGATGCACCAGACTTGTCCTGGCGCTCCAGACCCACACAGACCCACAGTAGAGTAGGGAGGGTATAACCCTCCCCCTCGTCAAACCGGACGTGCGGATTTCCCGCATCCGGCTTTCCTGTGAACTTCACCAAATGGCACACGCTGGGGTCAGCATATGGAGTCATTACAAATAAATCAGCCCCAATTTCTTGAAATGCTGATAAAAACTCCTCCC
>JAFDDW010000118.1 GCA_019310665.1 Deltaproteobacteria bacterium | reverse complement strand
GTGGAACGGGCCCTGTTGACCCGGGAGCTGCAACTCGACCGCCGGTAGCGAGAAATCACATTTTTAACCGAAGCGCGTGCCACCCAGCGGGTGGCTGAAAAACGTTATGTTAAAGGTCTGGTCAATTATCTTGATGTGCTCAATGCCCAGATAACAAGGTTTCAGGCTGAAGATAGCCTGGTCCTGGTGGATTTGATCATTTTGCGAAACAGGGTGGCCTTGCACCGGGCCCTGGGCGGGAGTTGGGCCGAACCGGAAGCCCTCAAGATCAAAGATGATGGTGTATTCTTCCGATTTTAAACCGGACAAGCCGGAATTGACTATTCACTATTGAAAATTGAATATTTGTGGAAGTCGCTTCGCTCCGTCATTTTTATGATAGGTCTTTATAAAATTGATCCGCCGCAGGCGGACCTTAAATATTCAATAGTCAATCGAAAATATTCAATCATTTGAAGATAGGGATAATAGCCCAATAAAATTATTTTGCCACAAAATGCATAAAAATAATTACTAAGGTATTAAGCCTCTATGAAAAGGACAAAAAAGCGGATCATTCACCTTGGAATCATGTTGGTTTTAATCGGTCTGGGGGTGGTGGGCTTTCTGGCCCTGACAGCCAGCAAACCGCAACTTAAACGAACCAAGCCGCCGATTCCCATGCCGATGGTGCGGGTATCCCAAATTAAAACCGGTCCGCAATCGGTTACTGTTCGCGGCGAGGGCACGGTAAAACCCTTGCGCGAAATTCAGCTGGTACCCCAGGTGAATGGTAAAGTGATATTTGCTTCGCCGGTTCTGGTAGACGGCGGTGAGTTTAAAAAAGATGATATTTTGTTGCGCATCGACCCGTTGGATTATCAGTTGGCCGTTACCCTGGCCCGGGCCCGGGTAACGGATTCGGAAAGCCGTTTGCGAGTCGCCGAAGAAGAGGCGGCGGCCGCCAAAGAAGAGTGGCGCTTGCTTTATCAGGACAAGGGCGTAGCTGCCGAAGATCCACCGGCGCTGGTGGCCAAAGAACCCCAGCTGGCGGCCGCCAGAGCGAAGCTGGCTGCCGACAGAGCCGATCTTCAAAAAGCGCGGCTGAACCTTGAACGAACCGAGTTGAAGGCGCCCTTTAACGGCCGGGTGAGTGACGAAAGTGTTGATATCGGCCAATATGTTTCCAGCGCCAAGCCTCTGGCAACTCTCTTTTCCACCGAAGCGGCTGAAATCATCATTCCCTTAGACGACGAATCCCTGTTCTGGTTTCATGTACCCGGATTTACGCCGGGAAACGGTCCGGGTTCACCGGTTAAGGTCCTTGCCCGCATTGCCGGTCGGGAATTGACCTGGTCCGGGGAAGTGGTTCGGGCCGAGGGCAAGCTTGATGAGCGCACCCGCATGGTAAACGTGGTGGTTCACGTGGAAAAACCTTACGCCCGCAAACCGCCCCTGGTGTCAGGATTATTTGCGACCGTCGAAATTCAGGGCCGCACGCTTGAGAATGCCGCTGTTATACCCCGCGCAGCCCTGAGAGCCAACAACACGGTCTGGGTGGTAGATGGAAACGGGCAGCTGGTATTTCGCAGGGTAGACGTCGCCCGACTGGGAACCCACCAGGCCATTTTACGTTCAGGGCTCGAGGACGGTGAACTGGTGGTGACTTCCGGCCTTAAAGTTGTTACCGATGGAATGAGGGTCCGTGTTATGCCGTCCGACAAGGAAAATAAATCATGAAAAGCGCTGTCTCCTGGTTTGCTGAAAATCATGTGGCCGCCAATCTGTTGATGATCTTTTTGCTGGTTGCCGGAATCTTCACGGGATTGACCATGAAAATAGAGGTCTTTCCCGAGACGGATTTGGACATCATCTCAATTTCGACCGTCTATTCCGGTGCCTCGCCTTCCGAGGTTGAGGAAGCTCTTTTGCGCCAGATCGAGGAAAACGTGGCCGGATTGGCAGGGATCGAACGCATTGATTCGGTAGCCCGTGAAGGTGTCGGCCAGGTAACCATTGAGGTTATGAAGGACTGGGATGTCAAAAAACTGCTGGATGACGTCAAGTCGGAGGTCGATCGCATTACGACCCTGCCCGATGAGGCCGAGAAACCCGTAGTGCGGTCGCTTACCCGTCGCAGTCGCGTGATCAATGTGGCGGTCTTCGGTGAGGCCGATGAAGCCGTCATCAAACATCTGGCAGATAACATCAAAGATGAGATGACCAACCTGCCCGGAATCACCCTGGCCGAATTATACGGGATGCGCGCCGTTGAAGTTGCCATCGAAATTTCGGAAAAAACACTGCGACGTTACGGGTTGACGCTGGGACAGGTTGCCGAGGCCGTTAGAAAAGGCAGCCTGGATCTGCCGGCCGGAAGAATCAAAACCAGCGGTGGCGAGATCCTTATCCGCACCAAAGGGCGTCGTTACCACGCCGACGATTACCGCGATCTAGCGGTGCTGACTTATGCCGATGGCCGGAAGGTGACCCTGGGGCAAATCGCAACACTCAAGGACGGTTTTGAAGACGTGGATTTGAGTGCCCGATTTCAAGGCAAGCCCGCCGCCATGATCCAGATCTACCGTGTGGCGGATCAAAGCGCCCTGAAAGTGGCCCAGACCGTCAAAGATTATCTGGAAGAGATCAGACCCGGACTGCCGGCCGGGATCGATATTGCTTTTTATTCCGATCGATCCGAAATTTTAAAAAGCCGCCTGAATCTGCTGCTGAGAAACATGGCCATTGGTCTGATACTGGTCAGCATATTGCTGGGATTTTTCATGAATCTGCGCCTGGCTTTCTGGGTGACCCTGGGGATACCGATCTCTTTTGCAGCGGCCTTGATGGTATTGCCCCAAATGGATGTTTCCATCAACATGATATCTTTGTTCGCCTTTATCATGGTGCTGGGCATCGTGGTGGATGATGCCATTATTATCGGAGAGAATATCTACCGCAAGCAGGAAGAGGGCTACGGATCCCTTAAGGCCGCGGTGGATGGTGCGCTGGAAGTCGGCCACCCGGTGATATTTTCCGTTCTGACAACCATGGTGGCTTTCTGGCCGCTGATGATGGCGGCCGGCACCATGGGTAAAATTATGCGCAACATACCGATCGTGGTCATCCTGGTGCTGGCGGGCTCCCTGGTGGAATCCCTGTTTATCCTGCCGGCACATCTGGAGCGCAGTGCCGCCAAAACGGCGGCCGGAAGATCGGGCCCTTTGAAAGAAAAGCGCTCGGCCCGCTGGCTGAAATCGATCATCCAAGGACCTTACACCCGCCTGGTTAACTTTTGTATCAGCTGGCGCTATGCGACGCTGACCCTGGGCCTTGTTTTGTTATTGCTCTGCTTCGGAGTCTGGCAAGCCGGCTGGATCAAATTCGTTTTCTTTCCCCGGGTGGAAGGCAATACCATGCGCTGCTACGTAACGATGCCCGTCGGTACGCCGGTGGAACGCACCCAAGAAGTCATCGGTAAAATTGAGCAGGCGGCGCTCGAGGCGGTGAAGGAGGCTGACAGCCGGCGTCCCGAGGGCTCACCATCCCTTATGGAATACTCGATGCTGCTGATCGGCGCCCATTCGGGCAGAGGTGCAACACGGGGTAGCGGCGGTCATTTGGCCCAAATCTGGGTGAATCTGGTTGAAAGTGAGGTGCGAGAGATCAGTACGGCTGCGCTCACCCGGGAATGGCGCAAAAAGGTCGGCAACATCCCCGATGCGGAATCCATTACCTTTCGCAGTGAAATTCACGGTGCCGGAAATCCGATCGAAATTCATCTGTCCCTGGACGACAATGATCAACTGATCGCTGCGGCCGAGGATTTAAAACTGGAGCTGCAGCGGTATCCCGGCGTCTTTGACATCAGCGACAGCTTTCTACCCGGGAAAAAAGAAATCCAGCTGAAGCTTAAACCGTCCGCCCGCAGCTTAGGGCTGACGCTGGATGATCTCGCCCGGCAGGTGCGGCACGCGTTTTACGGCGCCGAAGCCTTACGGCTGCAACGCGGCAAGGATGAACTGAAAGTCATGGTGCGCTATCCTGAAAAAGAGCGTAAATCCATCGGGAACATCGAAGACATGCGCATCCGGACATCTTCCGGGGATGAGGTGCCCTTTAGCCAGGTGGCCCAGGTTAAGATTGAGCAGGGCTATGCCACCATCGAGCGGGCCCAGCGTCTGCGGGTCATCAAAGTCACAGCCGATGTGGAGGCATCGGTTATTAACGCCAACGAGGTGCGAATCGCACTCAAAGATAACTTTCTGCCCCGGCTTAAAAATATTTATCCAGGTTTGCGGTACACCATTGAGGGCGAAGGCAAAGAGCAGGCGGAATCCCTCGGTGATGTCAAGGCCGGCTTTGCGATTGCCCTTTTCGGCATCTATGCCCTGCTTGCCATCCCCTTCAAGTCCTTCAGTCAGCCTTTTATTGTCATGGCCGCTATTCCGTTTGGTATTGTCGGGGCGGTGATCGGTCATTTGATTATGGGATTTGACATCAGCCTGTTGAGCCTTTTTGGAATAGTCGGCCTGGCCGGGGTGGTGGTCAACGACTCCCTGGTTCTGGTTTATGCCGCCAATCGTATGCGCAGTCAGGGTGATAACGCTCGCGATGCCGTAACCAAGGCCGGTGGTTTACGCTTTCGACCTATTCTGCTCACCTCGTTGACGACCTTTGCCGGCCTCAGCCCGATGCTGCTTGAAAGCAGTGTACAGGCCCAGTTCCTAATTCCCATGGCCATCAGTCTGGCTTTTGGGGTCCTGTTCGGCACGTTTGTAACTTTATTGCTGGTCCCCTGCGGATACATGATTCTTGATGATATTCAAAAGTTTATGTCCGGCCTGCGCACCCGATTTATTTCCGATGAGGCGAGATGAAAAAGAATGCGGAATGTGGAATGCGAGATGAGGAATGGCAGTACCCCAAAATTTAAATAACAAATCCCAAATAGCAAATATCAAACGGTTCGACAAGCTCACCACCCTGAGCCAGGTCGAAGGGCAAATTACAATGACCGAAATTCAAAATCCCAAACCTTTGGTCATTGGTCATTGGATATTACATCCTATCTGCTGGAATAATTTCAAGACTGTTCATTGTAGAGAGAAATCAGGCTGGTTTGACCCGGGTTTCCCCGGCGGCTATTTGGGGGTCAATGCGCCAGGTGATCAGGGGTGAGAGCGTATACAGGAACCCATAAACTAAGCACACGTGCCCGAAGTAAGGCGTGAACACAGATAGGGGCAGCAGCAGCGTGAGGCGGGCAAACCAGGGGTGTCGGCTCATATAGCGGCCCAGGTGAAGATAGCGGATGGGATAAAGGTTCATTAGAAGCGCGGTAAATATCATGATCCCGCAACTGAAAAGCCCCCAGAACTGAGCCCACTGCGAGCCCTCATTGACCGCCTGGGCAAAAATAATCAATGGGGCCATGCACAGCAGGGCGGCAGCCGGCGTCGGCATGCCTTTAAAAAATCCCGGAATAGGGTTTTTGTCTAACGTAAAATATATCAACCGCCCGATGCCGAGTGCAGCATAGCCCCAGGCTATCCAACCGATGGGCATCTGCCGGATAACCGGATTGGAAAAAGCGGTCAGCGCGATATAAAAAATCCAGGCCGGCGCAATACAAAAACTGACCGCATCGGAAATGTCATCCAGGACTCCCCCCAGACTGATACGGTGAGTATTCGTTTTTTCCGTTGGCAGCGGTTCAGTCAGGCCCAGTTTGCGCGCCAGTGCCCCATCGAGCTTGTCAAACGCGGCAGCACCGATTAGAAAAAGATAAGCTTCCCGAATACGACCCTGATAGGCGAAAAATACCGCCAGCAGGCCCATCATGGCATTCATGACGGTCAGTGCGTTGGGAAAGAATGACAGGATGCGACGCCGCAGAGGTTCGTTACCCAGACAGAGTTCATCCAAACACAATGTGCCGTATTTACGGCAATACAGGGCGATGGAGCCCAGGTTGATTACCAGAAATATAATCTCAATAAAAAACAGCCCCCGCAACGGCAGATTGCCGAACCAGGAAATTGATGAATAAATCCGGGTCGCCGGGCCCTCGGGGACATAGAAGGCATAGGCGTAAAGAAGCGCTCCCACAGGGGCGGCAACAATGGTTCTCAGCCGGGCAAATTCACTGTGCTCGGGGTCCTGATCGCTGCGGATGGCAAATCCGCGCATAAAATGGGCAAAATTATCACGGACCAGCACCGTCACCGTTAACACCAGCACCAGAATTGCATGTAACAACTCGGCCCGGTTGGGACCCGGTGATATAATATGAATGCGCCACATGGTGCCAACCGCCACCAGCGGAAATATAATTGAATAAACGACCTTATCCATGATGCGGTCGGCCAGTTGGGCCATAACGGGATGGGGATGGTAGCGGGCAGCAAACCAACCGTCGACCAGATCAAAGGTCATCGAGATAAACAGGAGGACCACTCCCAGGACGTATAAAACCGGGCTGTGGGTCCACATAACAGCGATGGCACAAATCATCCCGCCAAACACTAAAGGCGGGCGTCCATACACCAGCAGGGTTGTCAGTTTTTTGGGTATGTATTGCTTTCCGGTCGTGATTTATCACCTGGATT
>JAFDDW010000117.1 GCA_019310665.1 Deltaproteobacteria bacterium | reverse complement strand
TAGATCTTTTTCAAGTCCCGGCACTTTGGCAAGATCTATGGTGGCCTCTGCTGTCCGGCTGTGGGTTTCGTGCCCTTCAATGGTGGCCGCCACTTTGGGAATCCCGATAATATCGCCGGAAACATTTTGCTTTTCGGTGTAGTACAGATACCCTTCGGGGCTGTCCGCTGCAGCCTGCCGGTAGATATCGTTAATCATTTCTCTTGTGACGTATCCACCGGTTGGTTCTTCCTGTAAGTTGATCACCAGAATAATCAACGACCCGGTGGCAGTCGGGATCCTCACCGATTCAGCAATAAATGCAATCTCTTCCATTTCGGGTATAACCAATCTGAGCGCTTCGGCAGCCCCGGTTGTGGTCAGAATAATATTATTCATAATACTTCTGTTTTTCCGCAAATCGGTCTTGCCTGCTTTGGGCAGGCGATCCAATACTTCCTGGGAGCCGGTGGCCGCATGAACCGTTGCCATAGAGGCGGACATAATTTTTTTGGGACCGAAAACATTAATCAGCGGTTTCATCATGTGAGCCAAACAGGTCGTGGTGCAGGAAGCATTCGAGATGATTCGGTGTCGCCGGGGATCATAATCATTGCCGTTAATTCCCATAACGGTGGTGACCGCATCGTCAGGCGTTGGCGCCCGTTTGTCCTTAATTTTAAAGGGGGCTGAAAGAATCACTTTCTCGGCCCCGGATTCCAGATGCCCCCATGCCGAACCCTGGGGATACTCCGCATCCAGGGTGGGGTCAAGAAATTGTCCGGTGGTATCGACAACCAGCCTGACGTCCTGCTCTCTCCAACCAATTTCAGCCGGATTGCGGTGTGTTCTTAGAAAGCGAATTTTGACACCATCAATTGTCATCGTACCGCCGTCTTCATCCAAATTACTGATCACCGGCTGCCCCGTGTGGCCGTACAGATATCCATGCAGCAAACCATAGGTGGAATCCCGTTCCACATAATGCGCAACATCCTCAAGTGATACCCCGGCCTGACGACCAATATTGACCACGATTTCATCGAAATACTTACGGGCCACATGATGCCACACGGTAAGCTTTCCGATTCTACCGAAGCCGTTGACGCCCAATTTTAATCCTGAGCCATCCGAATTTGCCATAATCTTGATCCTCCCGTCCCATAGTATGGGTTCAAAGGTTCAGGGTAATTGAGTTGATTAAGTTGATTAAGTTGATTGAGTTGACTGAGTTGATTGAAAGATCGACTGGTTGCCCGTTCAAAGGCGATAAAATTACCTTCGTATGAGACACTGCAAGGCTGAATTCTTTTTTGCGTTCAAGCTGACGGCGGCTAGCGCCAGCACCCCAATCAACCTAATCAACCATTCAACTTAATCAACCAAATCTCCTTAAATCCTTGAACCCCTACACCCTTAACCTCTGAACCTTTGAACCCAGAACCTTTGAACCTATCAGGCTTCCTTCACCTTAATCAATCCTTTAAATATAGAACCTCCCTGCCCGTCAATGCTTATGTGGGCACCCGGTCTTAAAAGTATTTGATTAAATGAACAACTTTTTCTGCGCTCATCGCATATCAGGTCCCCGCATCCCACGACACAAGTTTTTCCCAGCCGGTGCGCCACCACGGCTGCATGGGATGTCAAACCACCTCTGGCAGTCAGTAAACCGTCGGCAGCATGTATTTCTCGAATATCGTCCGGAACGGTGTCTGCCCTGGCAAGAATTAAAAAGGTATCCGGTTCCTTGAGGCGCCACGCTTCAATCTCCTGAAGGTTAAATACCAGTCGACCGCTCATGGCGCCGCCGCTCACCCCGATACCATGGCCTAAATACATGGCCTTACTTTGTTCATCAAAATCAAAGGTTAAAACTTTTTTGCTCTCCCGGATAGTCATATCGCGGGTCTGCAGCAAATATAAATCGTCAACCTCCGGACTTTCAAACGTAAATTCCATTTCCTGGGGGCTCCAACCCCTATTGTCGATCAAATCATGGGCCCAATTTTTTAAGGCTTTGTAAATATCAGGAAAGTGGGTTTCGAGGGTCACATCGGTCTCACGCATTTCTATATCCTGTTGAAAAATCGAAATAGGATTGGTGTTGACCAGTCCGGAAACGACATCCTCGCCTTGATTCCCAATGGTAAAGTCTCCCCATAGTTTTAAGGTATCCCCCGACCACCTGGGATTATGGGTAAAAATAACACCGGACCCGGAGTTGCTTGAAATATTGCCGTAAACCATCTCCTGCAGGGTGACAGCCGTGCCCCAGTCATCTGAAATTCCCATTATTTTGCGATAGGCCCGGGCTTTAGGAGATTCCCATGAATCCAGCACCGTCTTAATTGCCAGATACAACTGCTCATAGGGTTTCTCCAGGATCTCAATCCCGGCATCTTTAATCATCGCTTTATAGGCCAGGCTGAGGTCCTTCATCTGTTCGCCGCTAAACTCCCTTTTGTAAGGAATACCGAGCTTGTTTTTCCAGTCGCTGATGATGGCATCGAAATCATCGCGCTGCAGTCCGAACGCCATCCCATAACATTGCAGAAACCTGCGGTAGCTGTCCCAGGCAAACCAGGCGTTATCGGTTTTTAAAGCGATCCCCTGGGCAATTTCCTCATTGTTCCCCACATCCAGCAAAGTATCCATCATTCCGGGCTGGGAAATTGACGATCCGCTTCGCACTGATAGTAGCAATGGGTTTTTAGGGTCCCCAAATATTTTGGCGCTGGATTTTTCCAGTTTCCCGATGTTCAGGGCCACCTGCTCCCGGAAGTTTTTCGTAGCCGGCGGATAACTGTCGATGATCTCCCGGCAGCGAAACACTTCGGTGGTAATGATAAATCCGGGGGGGACGGGAAAACCTAAATTCTTCAGCTGAACCATGTTGATGCCCTTGTTGCCCAACTGGATGATGCCGGTCACCCGGCTGTGGGCCGAATCTATCGGGGTCATGGCATTTTGGGGATCGTAGAGCAGCAATTTTTGAAGTTTATCCTTGGGCAGCTTGTTTGATTGCTGGAAAAGCGTTGTCAGAATCCGGCTTAAGAAAAAATCCAGCTGCTGCAGCCCCAGAGACAGCGCAATCTGCTCGCGAAAAAATATCTCGGACACCCGGTGCTGCAATTTCTCACGATCCTCCAGGTATTTGCTGGGAAGAAATTTGGGCAGTACCCGTTCGATGGGAATCTGAGAAAGAATTCGATTCAGATTCTGGCCGTGGATGTTATGGAAATGGTCGTGAATAATATTTTTGACCGCCTGGGCAAAACCTTTGAATATATCCAGATATTGGGTCTGGGTGAAGCCTTTCACCTCCAGAGAATGGGCTAAAAATTCCAGTTGGCGCTCAACTTCAACGGAAGATATACCGTCCAGTTTCAGCGCTTTGTCGAGCAATCTCAACAGGCTGTATATTTGATAAAAGGTGGCTTTGGTAATTAAATTGAGGTCGATATCCCGGATCAGATCTTCAAACAGCACATTGACCAGCGTCTCCAGGCGAAAGGTGAGCCCCAGGCAGTCAAATTTCATTTCGTGATAACTTCCATAGGTGGAGGGTATATCGATGGTGATGTGCCGTTTTTTATAGATGTCTTCTTTGATTTCAAATTGCTGCTCACTCAAAATAACAGCTTTAAGTTTTTCCAAATAGTCCAGCAGCATGAAGAGCTTTTTGGTTAGATCGGGCTCGGCCAGGACTTTCTCAGCACGATTAAAATCTGGCAGGGCTTCAGTTCGAAGCTGGGCAATATAACTTCCCAGTTCAATGTAATCAAAGCTGTATTTTTGATGAAGCAATTTATAGAATTCAATCGAGAGTTCAACCCGCCTTCGATCGATGTCGGAAACACCGGGAATCCCATCAAGCAGCATTTTTTTTCTCTGATCTGAAAGACTCAGCAAATCACCGGGAATGCGAATGCCGTTTTCTGCAAAAAAAGAGATAATCTTGCTAACGCCGTCAACATAAATACCTTGGTCGTCAATCTCTTCGTATATGTTCGGCGGAACGAAGGGCTTCAGGCCGGTCTTGTCGCGAGTCAGCCAGAAGTGCAGCGTCGCCTCCATGAATGGAACAATTTGATTGCTGCTTTCAACATGACTTTGCTTTCTTAAAAAATGAATCAGTCTGTCCCGACGATGGGTGATTTCATCAAGCTGGGTGGATATTTCCCTTAATTGCCCCTCAGCGCCGATATCATTATAAAAAGCCGGACATAGCCGGGTGAACTGTTTGGCCAGATTATAAACCGGACCGATCCGGCTGTTTAAAAACCGTGTGATGTCACGGGGGAAAATATCGATATCCCTGATAAAAACACCACAAAGGGACAGGTGAATGATCAGGCCTGAAAGAAGACGGGTAGACCATTTCGGATTGACCTCGATCAGCTCAAGCCAGGTTCGAATGTTCAGAATATGCGCGCTGTTAACTCTTATTTTCCAGTCATTGTCCACGCCCTGCAGCATGGGTGCCTGAAAGCCCAGATCAATTGCGGAGTCGATGAAGAAATTGACAAGATCAATCTCATCGGTATTAAACACGCCCTTGCCCATGTTCAGGACACAATTCAGCGTTGTAGCCTGATACATCCGGGTTTGCTCTTTTAAAATCTTGAACGTCTTGCGGATCAGATTCTCAATTTTGCTATAATTTTCATTTTCGATAATCCAGGTAAGGGTCAGGTTGATATCCCGCAGGGTTTCTTCGTGGATTAAGTATAATCCGGCCAGATTCATTATATGAAAAAGAAAAATTAATTTAAAGCGGTGGCCCCGGCCGTCTTTAGCGCTTTTTTGCAGTATTCGGCGGGGAATTTGTCTGTATGCATCCACTATCTGGGCAAAACCGGGAAGTTCCAGCAGCCGTTTTGAAATCTCCTGGGACCCGATCTGGGTATCATTGGTATACGCATCCAGCTGATTCTTCCAGTCATTGATCCGGCGGTGGGAAATGGCCTTAAAAAAATCCTCGAAATTGATTTTGGCATCGATTTCAAAGGCTTCTTTTTCGAACCAGGTTTGGGGATCAGCCTCATTGAGCCAGTAACGGTAAGTATAATCGTAATATTTGATCAGTAAAAGATTGAGGGCTTTAAAATCTTTGCAAGACTCCGGCGCATTGTTTAAGAAAGCCCCGGCCAGCCGGTTGATGGCATAATAACTATCCACAAACAGAGAAAAAGGGCTATCCGGCAATTTACGGATTCGATCAAAACCGCTATCAATAACCGGCTGAAATCGTTCGAAATGCGGTCCGGCCTCACCCACTATTTTTTGTATGAATAACAGTGTATTATCAACGGCATCGTCTTGAATTTCCTTGTCCTTGCAAGCTTCAACGGCGTCAAACAAAATTTCGAACAGCAAGCTTGCCGCCTCGGGCCCGCCGGGATGGTTCTTGAGAAGATGAAAATATTCCAGTGAATATTTTCGCGCTTCGGTAACAATGAATCTCCAATTTTTGTAAGGATGGGAAAGTTCCTTTAAAAAAATATTCAACCCCTCCATCAGGCCATAATATTTGGACATTACCTCCTGGAGAACGGAATATTTTTCATCTACGTCAACGTCAACGTGGTAATCGGCCAGGTTGACTTCAAGGGCTTTGGATTTAATTTTCAACGGACTGGTCTCCCAGACAATTAATCATCAGCAGACTGATTTTGTTAAGAATAGCAGAGCGTAGGAAGAAATTCAAGGTATGGATGGGAATATAAGGTTTCAGGTGTCGGGTGTCAGGTGTCAGGAACGAACATAAAAATATTGAGGAATTAAGGAATTGAGGGATTGAGGAATTAAAATGACAGAATACCTTCAATTCCTGAATTCCTGAATTCGCAATTCCTAAATTTGTTTGCTGACATCTGAAACCTACCAGTATCTGAGGTTATAATTTAACGTGAGAGAGCGATCAGACGATAAACTACCATTCCTGCCAGCCAGGCCACGTCTTCCGGTGAAAGGATCCGGCCGATGGTTTCGTCAAAAAGGATGTTGGCTTCGGCCGGAAATTCATCGTCACCTTCCCACAGGATCAATTGCAGCGGCACTGCCGGCAGCACCCTGAATTCGAAACCCGCATCCCCGTTCTCAATTTGGCGGGCCTGAAGTTTTACGGCAGCCTGGGAAAAGCCGGAAATATTCTGGCCGAAAACCTTTTTTAGCGGATCCACCGCCCGTTTTACAAATGCACCGAAATAAAAAGAAGCTCCGGGGATTTCCCGGTAGGATATCCAGCGCCCGGTTACATCCGGCACCTCAACCGCCATCAGGTAGTGTAAAATCAGGACCTGCTCCTGGATAGGGATCTCTTTTTCGCTGTCAGCCTGATCTTTGAACTCAAAAAGAGGGCAGCTCACCAGGTAAGTGCGGTCCAAAAAAGGGATATGCAGTGATTGGCCATCCGATGGTTCAAAACCGGATCGCTCTGCTATAGTCTCAAATGACTCCTGCGACAGCTTTTCAACTGCAAGTTTACAGGCGTTGATGTAGTCGTCAATGCGGGGCATATTATGTGTTCCGAGTTGCGGGTTGCGGGTTGCGTGTTGCGCGTTACGGGTTGCGCGTTTCGGGTTGCGCGTTGCGGGTTGCGCGTTACGG
>JAFDDW010000116.1 GCA_019310665.1 Deltaproteobacteria bacterium | reverse complement strand
ATTGAAAAAAGCTTCCCCGGTGATTGCTGAACCATACCCCTCAGTTCTAAATTTAACAATATACTTGACAGTTTCCCGGGTTTCATTGAAATTTTTCTGACCAGGTCATCGATGTGTACCGGATACGGATCAAGTGTCTGGTATACCCGGACTTCGTCATCGGATAGTGCGGCCAATTTTGCCACGGTCTGGTCCGGGGGACTATTTTCATGGCGCGCATTGAAATCAAAAAAGGCTGTCAGTTCCTCGACGATATCTTGCGCATGTTCTACGAGCTTGGCCCCCTGTTTTATGAGTGTATGCGTGCCGGTGCTTTTAAATGAGTGGATACTGCCGGGTACCGCAAACACTTCACGATTTTGTTCGGCGGCCAGGCGGGCCGTAATCAGAGAGCCACTGTTTCTGGAGGCCTCGACGACAACGGTTCCCAGCGACATTCCGCTGATAATTCGATTGCGAATAGGAAAATGATGCGCTTCGGGCGCTGCCATCAGCGGAAATTCCGACACGACGGCACCATTTACAGCAATTCTATGAAAAAGTTTTCGGTTTTCGGCCGGATAAATTCTCTCCAGTCCACTGCCCAGCACAGCGACGGTTTTCCCCTTTGACGCCAGCGCACCTTCGTGGGCTGCCGTGTCAATGCCCTGGGCCATGCCGCTGACAATGGTCAGGTTGTGAGCAGCCAAGCTCACACACAAATTTTTGGTGGTGGTTAAACCATAACGGGTGGCGTTGCGAGAGCCGACCACCGCAAGGTTCCCTGAATGGCCCTCCAGTTGACCGTAAACATACAAAAAAAGCGGTGGGTCAGGAATTTCGCGCAACAACCGGGGAAAATTTGAATCCGTCAGGCATACGATATGGTAATCGCTGCGTGCCACCAATGCCAGTTCCGCCTCGATACTATCCGGCAGGCGGTGTTTTTTTAACGCCATCACATGGCGACCGGTCAACCCGGTTACTTGCAGCAGTTCTTGATCAGAAGCCTGAAAGATGTTTTCAGGGGATTTAAAGCGGTCTATCAGGCGCTTGCACAGAAGGTTCCCGATGCCCGGCACACTTTTAAGATAAAACCAAGGTCGAATGCTGTCCATAATCCATTTGCTTCAGAATTGTTACTTTTTCCGCTGTCGCCCCTGCCACGCCAAAAGGATCGGACTGGCAACAAAAACGGACGAATAGGTTCCAACTGCAATCCCGACGATTAAGGCAAACGCAAAGTCATGAATAATACTACCTCCCAGAACAAACAGGGTGATGACCACAAAAAGGGTGGTCAGCGACGTTAATATGGTGCGGCTGAGAGTTTCATTAATACTGCGGTTTAAGATGACTTCCAATGGATTTTTGTGGTATTTTCTCAAATTTTCGCGAATGCGGTCAAAGACAATGATGGTGTCGTTTAAGGAGTACCCGATAATGGTCAGCAAGGCTGCGATGATGGCCAGGGTAAACTCCTTATCGAATAGAGAAAAAAGGCCGACTGTAATGGTTACGTCATGCACCAGAGCAACAATTGCGCCCATGGCGTATTTGAGTTCAAGAAACCAGAATAAAACCAGGGCCACAATTAAAGCCACCAATATCAGAAAAGGAATGCTGACGCTAAACAGAGTAAAGATATATACCGCTCCGATTAAAACCGCTGCCATGAGGCCGCTTATGACCCATTTGAGTTCGAAACGACCCGATATATAAATGGTGATAAACAACAGCGCATAAAACATGGCAAACAAAGCCTTTTCTCTCAAATCCTGACCCACCTGGGGACCGACCATGTCCACCCGCCGCATTTCCACTTCGATGCCGGTTGAGGAAGCCAGGGTTTTTTTCACATCTGTGGTGAAACCTTCAGTTGTCATGACGGAGCTGTCGGTGCGGATCAGATATTCATTGGCTTCCAGGTCGCCGAATTCTTGAACCGATGATTTGCCGAGTTTAATATCCTGCAGGCCGACTTTGATAGCATCAATTTTAACCGGGGCTAGAAATTTCACCTGCATCAGGGTGCCGCCTTTAAAATCAATACCCAGCCGGGGACCGCCGTGGAAGATAAGGGACGCAATACTGATGGTGATCATCACAGCCGACACAACGAAGGCGATTTTTCTTCTACCGATGAAGTTTATGTTAACATCAGACTTTACAAATTGCATATAGTTTCCTTCTGAACCCGTTTACGTTTGGGTCGGTTAGGCCCTTAGTTCATTTTTTCTGATAACATGTTGTCAGAATAATTGCTCTGCTAAGTTATCAGCGCGGTTGCTGCCCCCAGGGGCCATGTTTTATACACAGGATACTAAAGTTTAGATGCTGAGCGTTTTCACTTTCCGATTCACCAAAATATAGTTAAAAATCAACCGCGACAGGATTAAGGCCGTAAACAGACTGGCGATGACACCTAAACTCAAAGTGACGGCAAATCCTTTCACCGGTCCGGTACCGAACTGGAATAGGACAATGGCTGCGATTAATGTTGTGACGTTGGCGTCCAGAACGGTCAGGGTGGCCCGGTTATAGCCGGCGTCAATGGCCGCCCGGGGTGTTCTCCCCAGCGCCACTTCCTCTCTGATGCGTTCAAAGATAATCACGTTGGCGTCTACTGCCATTCCGATGGTAAGAATTATGCCGGCAATACCCGGCAGGGTCAGGGTGGCCTGCAAGCCGGCCAGCCCTGCACCGATCAGCAAAATGTTAAGAAATAAGGCCACATCTGCAATCAGACCGGCTGTTTTATAGTAAATCACCATAAATATGATTACCAGCAGCCCGCCGATGATCATGGAAAGCAGGCCCTTGCGGATGGAATCGGCTCCGAGCGAAGGCCCTACCGTTCGTTCTTCAAGAATATTGACCGGCGCCGGAAGTGCCCCGGCACGAAGAATGATGGCCAGATCACGCGCTTCCTCGGTGGTAAACCGTCCGGTAATGCGGGCCTGACCGCCGGCAATTTTTTCCTGGATCACCGGAGCAGAGTAAACATGGTTGTCCAGTACAATGGCCAGACGCTTGTTGACATTGTCACCCGTAATTCTTTCAAAAATGCGGGCGCCTTTTTTGTCAAAGTTAATGGAAACGTAGGGCTCATTGAACTGGGAGTCTATTGCAACCCTTGCATCGGTCAGGTAGGCACCGGTTAACAAGGTCCGTTTTTTGAGAAGAAAGGGGGTCTTTGAAGTTCGCTGGGTTTGCGGGTCTTCATCGATCTTATAAAGGATTTCCCTTCCCGGTGGGACGTTGCCTTTCAACGCGCCATCCAGTGATTGGGTGTCATCCACGAGTTTAAACTCCAACAGCGCTGTTTTGCCGATCAGGTCTTTGGCACGCTGGGTATCCTTGATACCGGGCAACTGAATTAATATTCGCTTTTCACCCTGGCGGCGGATATCCGGTTCGGACACACCGAATTGATCAATCCGGTTGCGAATTGTTTCAAGGGCCTGGTCAACCGCCAGTTTTCAATCTGGTCGCGATCGCTATCGGGAATATCCAGCATGATGGTTTGGATACCGCCGGCCTTTTTATTGGAAAGCTCACGCAGGTCTCTGAATTCGTCGTCAAGAAGGGCCCTGAATTTTTCAATACTTTCTTCTTTTTTGACTTCAGCAGAAATTTTGAGGCCCTCGACGCGCTCTATGGCGACATGGCGGATACGCTTTTTTTTGAGCAGTTCCCGCATTTCCTGGGAAATACGCTCAACATGGCTTTCGATGGCTTTTTCCGTATCTACTTCCAGAAGCAGGTGCATGCCGCCTTGAAGGTCAAGCCCTAAATTGATCTGTTTGTGAGGCCAAAGGGCCGGCTTCCAACTGGGAAGGATATAGATAATTGCCGTCACGATAACGACAAAGACCAAAACCTGTTTCCAAGAAAAATTCTTCAATGATTTTTTCCTTTTTACAATAAATGTTTAGCTCGACGCATGATGGGTTTGTAATGCACAATCCGCCTGAGGCTGACTAAGGCCTGACAGGCGCATACAACAGTACACAAAAGCCCCGGAAAATTTGTTAAATGGTCACCGGCCGAACTGAATTCGGTGCTGCCGTTTTTAAGCGGGAACCTGAATCAATGACCGCCCGCATACCCGGTGGTCTGAAACTGCCTGCCATCAGCGGGTTTTCCAGCCGCAGGTCGCAAATACAAAACCACCGCAGTGCTTTGCCGATTGAACCGGCAACCGGTGCCAAGCAGCCGGTTTGTAAGGCTTGAATCCAAGCACCCCTAAAAAAACGACTCAACGAAGCGACCACTTATTCAAATTACGTGGGGCCTAAGGCTCATCCAAATGAATAAAACATTGGATGAGGACCCTGATTGAAAACAATACTTAATTGGGTGTTATTTTTTATCCGGCTGGCTTTGGGCTGCCGGCTGCGAAAGGCCCGACACATTGCCGCGGGCGACTTTAACCCGAACTTTATCGGCAATTTCAACCGTTAATGTCGTTTCATCCATTCCCGTAATGCGGCCATGAAGGCCGCCACTGGTGATGATGCGGTCACCTTTTTTAAGGTTGCCGATCATTGTACGGTGGTCTTTACTCTTTTTTTGCTGGGGTCGGATCAGCAAAAAATAAAAAATGACGAACATCAGGATTAGCGGGATAAACCCCGCAAAACCACCGGCGCCTTCTCCTCCAGCACCCCCTTGACCCAACGCATAGGCTATATCAAACAAGATGAATCCTCCTTCCAGGTTATTGGCTTTTAGGTTAGTCTATTTCGTCTTAAGTGACGATTCTATTTTTATCAAAATGGCGCTGATATACTTTAAAAGATTGATTTCGTCAAATCATTCTTGATAATTTTTAATCTTGGCTTCGAAAAGCTTCTGATTATTCAGCGCAAATAATTTCGCTGTCTCCCGGCACCATTGATCGATCGCCTTCGATTTCAACACTGAGTTCACGCCTGACTTCCAGATCGACAATTTCCCGGCGCTTTTTGTTTAAAAGGTATTCAGCCACGTCAATCGGTACAATTCCTTTAACCCGACTGGTTTTTTCTTTCAGTGTTTCCAGGCTTAATTTTCGCAGAAAGCCGATACCCAAGGTCTCGGCTGACGGCACCAAACCTTTGCCTTGACAGTATTTGCAGGGCAAGTGGCTGCCGAATTCGATGGATGGGCGAATTCGCTGCCGTGACATCTCCAGCAGCCCGAACCTTGAAATTTTACCCACTTTCGTGCGGGCTTTATCTTCTTTTACATACTTTTTCAGGGCACGCTCGACATCCGCGCGGTGCTTGGGATCTCTCATGTCAATAAAATCGATGACGATAAGACCCCCCAGGTCTCTTAATCGCAACTGCCGCGCACTTTCTTCGGCCGCCTCAAGATTGGTCTGATAGGCCGTTTGTTCAATGGATTTTTCATGGGTCGATTTTCCCGAGTTAACATCAATGGTAACCAGGGCTTCGGTTTGTTCTATAACGATGGTTCCGCCGGACTTTAAGGCAACCCGGCTTTCAAAAATCGAAGCGATCTGGTCTTCGAGCTGAAACTTGGAAAATATGGGTTTAGCGCCTTTATAATGTTTAACAATCTTGTCATGACGGCGCGAAAACAGCTTGGTAAAGTCTTTAACTTCGTTGTAGACGGTGACATCGTCGATGAGAATTTCAGTAACTTCCGGTGTAAACGAATCTCTTATAGAACGGATGACCAGATGCCGCTCCTTGTAAAGCAGGGCCGGGGCCTTTTTTTCCATCACACTGCCCTTAATCTTTTTCCATAGCCGCAAGAGGTAGTTCAAATCTTTGGAAAGGACGGTTTTGTTGGCATTGGCCGCGGACGTTCGAATAATAATACCGAAATCCTCAGGGATTTTAAGCTTGCTTACGATGTCTTTCAGACGTTGGCGCTCGTCTTCGCTTTCAATTTTGCGTGAAACTCCCACATTGTCACTTCCGGGCCTGAGCACCATGTATCCTCCGGGTAAAGAAATATAGGTGGTCAACATCGCCCCTTTTTTCATAAAAGGGTCCTTGGTAACCTGCACCATTAATTCCTGTCCGCGCCTGACAAGCTTGTCAAGAGAGCGTTTTTCTCCATCGGTGTCCGGAAAATAGTCGCTGTGAATTTCGTTTCTTTGCAAAAATCCGTGTCTTTCGGCGCCGTAGTCGACAAAAACAGCCTGAAGACTCGGTTCAATCCGTGTAATAATACCCTTATAAATATTGCCGTGGGTTATTTCTTTCAAGCTGCTTTCAATATGGAAATCTTCGAGTTTGTTTTGTTTGATCTTGGCAACTCTGCATTCTTCGGGGTCGACGGCATTTATTAAAATTTTTATACTCATGAATTCTATCCTGTCAATGCACCAACTTTAGAAATAGTTGGCCGCACGATTAAAATTTAAGGGGCGCAAAGCCCCCGTCTCGGGAGAACAGTTCCATAATATATTCATTAAATTCGTTGGGTCAATCCACCCCCAACGGTTCAATGGCCCAAAAAGGCTTGCATATATTGGCTTGAATATTAAATTGTTAGATACAAGTCAAACGATTTCTGATTGGCCGCAAGCAGTTTTTCAATCGATTTTGGGTTTAGCTGCACGCTGCGGCGGACATCTTGTCCTGGATCGGGAGTTGGCGTTGCATCTAAACAGCGGCCCGTAACTCCTATGTTTGCTGCCTGGAAATAAAGTGGTAAATGTATTTTGATGAGTTGACGCCAGGACGTGTTATCTGTATGATATTCTGGTAACCCTAACCCGGATCCGCCTCAGGCGGAGAGCCAAAAAGGATTGCCACAATAAACAAAGAATCCACAATTAAACGCTTAACTGATCACTTGAACAGAGGAAATGACATTAATGGACGAGAAATACGATCCAAAGGAAATTGAATCCAGGTGGCAAAAGAAATGGGAGGAATGGGATTTATTCAGGGTAGAGGATGACCCCGCCCGGCCGAAGTATTATCTGCTTGAGATGTTTCCCTATCCTTCGGGCCAGATTCACATGGGGCACGTCCGCAATTATACCATCGGTGATGTGGTTGCACGGTATAAACGAATGCGGGGGTTCAACGTCCTGCATCCAATGGGATGGGATGCTTTCGGTATGCCGGCCGAAAATGCCGCCATTGCCAATAAGACCCATCCGGCCAAATGGACCGAGGCTAATATTGATGCCATGCGGGCTCAACTCAAACGAATGGGGTTTAGCTACGACTGGAACAGAGAGTTGGCAACCTGCCGCCCGGATTACTACCGTTGGGAACAATGGCTGTTTTTGAAAATGTATCAAAACGGCATGGCCTACCGGAAAGAGTCTTTTGTTAACTGGTGTCAAGACTGTCAGACCGTACTGGCCAATGAACAGGTTGAAGCCGGGTTGTGCTGGCGCTGCGGTCAGCAGGTTCGCCAGAAACAATTGTGGCAATGGTTTTTCAAAATTTCCGATTTCGCTCAGGATCTCCTGTCGTACTGCGACAAATTGCCGGGATGGCCGGAAAAAGTGATCACCATGCAGAAAAACTGGATCGGCAAAAGCGTGGGGGCCCAAATCAACTTTGCCGTTGAAGCGCATGATGAGGTGATCCCGGTTTTTACTACCCGGCAGGACACCGTATTTGGCGCAACTTTTATGTGTCTGGCTCCCGAACATCCCATGGTGACCAAACTTTCCAAAGGGTGTGCCCGAGAAAAAGAAGTACTGCAGTTTGTCGAACGTATAGCTTTGCAGGACCGATCGGCGCGAACTGTTGAGAACTATGAAAAAGAGGGGGTCTTTATCGGTGCTCACTGCTTAAATCCATTGAGCGGAAGGCGGATACCAATTTATACGGCAAATTTTGCGTTGATGGAATACGGCACCGGTGCGGTGATGGCCGTTCCGGCCCATGATCAACGTGATTTTGATTTTGCCCGCCAGTACGGTCTGGACATTGTGGTGGTTGTAAAGCCCGATGATTCCGATCTGGATGGGGCGACCATGACCGAAGCCTATGTGGGAGAGGGCCGCATGATCAATTCCGGCCAGTTTGATGGTATGGGCAATCGCGAAGCCCTTGAAGAGATCGCCTCGTATCTTGAAAAAAACAACCATGGAAAACGAGCGGTCAGCTTCAGGCTGCGAGACTGGGGAATATCCCGTCAGCGATACTGGGGGGCGCCCATTCCCATGATCCATTGTGAAGACTGCGGTATTGTGCCGGTACCGGAAGAGGACCTACCGGTAGTATTGCCGGAAGAGGTTGAAATGCTGGCAGGTGGTAAATCGCCACTGCCCGAACTGGATGATTTTGTAAACGTCACATGCCCCCAATGCGGCCGTAAAAATGCCAGACGCGAAACCGACACCATGGACACCTTTGTAGAGTCATCCTGGTATTTCGAAAGATATTGCAGCCCCCAATGCAACACCAGCATGTTTGACAGGGAGGCGGTCGATTACTGGATGCCGGTTGATCAATACATCGGCGGGGTCGAACATGCTATTTTGCATTTGCTCTATTCCAGATATTATACCCGGGTGTTGCATGATCAGGGGCTAGTTAAATTCAAAGAGCCCTTTACCAATCTGTTGACCCAGGGAATGGTTTGCAAAGAGACGGTCATGTGTCCCGAACACGGTTATCTTCTGCCCCAGGAGGTTGACAGCCGAAAGGAAAACCGCGTGTGCAGCAAGTGCGGCAAGCCGGTGACCGTAGGCCGAGTTGAAAAAATGTCCAAATCTAAAAAAAATGTGATCGATCCCAATATTTTGATTGATAAATACGGTGCCGACACCACGCGATTCTTCTGCCTTTTTGCTGCTCCGCCCGAGCGGGATCTTGAATGGAGCGAGCAGGGCGTCGAAGGCGGCTATCGATTTTTAAACCGGATTTGGCGGTTGGCTGCAGGTTTGATGGATGAGATCAAAGATGTGCAGGCCTTTCAGGGCCACCCGGATAGCCTGGACGATACCATACGTCCGCTGTTTCAAAAAATCCATCAGACCATTTACAAGGTAACCAGAGACATTGAAAATCGCTTTCATTTCAACACGGCCATCAGTGCGGTTATGGAGTTGTTTAACACCATTAGTGGCATTGCCATGCAAAGAGACAATAGCAGCCATTTGGCGGTGATGCACCTGGCGATTGAATCCCTTGCCCTTCTTCTGGCTCCGATTGCACCTCATTTTGCCGAGGAATTATGGGCGGCGCTGGGGCATAAATCCAGTGTACTCCTGTACCCATGGCCGCAATACCGCGAAGATGCGCTCGAAAAAGACGAAGTGCTGATAGTGATCCAGGTTAACGGCAAACTGCGAAGTCGCTTCCAGGTCGCGACGGGTACCGACGAAGAAACCATCAAAGAAATGGCGCTGTCAGATGAGCGGATTCAAAAATTCATTGATGGCCAAAGGGTAAAAAAAGTCATCGCGCTAAAAAATAAGCTGGTTAATATTGTAGTATGAAAAGGGTAAATGAATGTGGAATTTGGAATGCGGAAGGCGGAAAAGGAAATGATTGAATGTCTGATGTTCATATTTTCCGCATTCCGCATTCCAACTTCCGAATTCCAGATCGTTAGGAGGCAATAGTGTCATTAAAAGCCAGAAGTATAGGTCTTATATTATTATGCCCCCTAATTTTGATCTCGTGCGGCTATCGGTTTGCCGGATCGGGCGCTTTTCCTGGGGGCGTGAATCAAATATTTATAGAAGTTTTAGAGAATCGCACATCCAAGATCGGCGTTGAGAGAATCGTTACCAATCAGCTGGTATTTGAATTCTCCAGGCGAAGAGAGAGCAGTCTGGTAAGCAACTTAAAGGATGCGGATGCCGTTTTAAAGGGCACGATCAAATCCATTCGTACCCGGACCATATCCCGGGTAGACACAGAATTAGCCAGCGAACGGGAAGTCGTTATGAAAGTCGATTTGAAATTGGTCAAAAAGGACGGTGGAGAAATCATCTGGGCTGCGAACGGCCTTTCCGACAGGGAGGCTTATGATGTTAACGACGTTAAAATAGAAACCGACCGGAACGAGGCATTGGCCCTCACAAGGCTTTCGGCGCGAATATCGGAACGAATTTTTAATCGGTTAACGGATAGTTTCTAATCCGCCGCAG
>JAFDDW010000733.1 GCA_019310665.1 Deltaproteobacteria bacterium | reverse complement strand
ATTTATTCCGATGGATGAGGACCATCCGGTGGATGATTGTGTCGGTCTGCTTATCGGAGGGCGCGAACGGTATTACGGAGAACAATGCCAGGTGGCAGGTACGTTTTTTATGATTCCAGGGTGGACCTGCCATTGGCGAAGGATGTTCGAGAAAGAATTCGGTAACTTAAGCGTGGATATGGCCCGACGGCTATTCAAAGATTATGAACGGTCGCTTTTGATATCCACCCCGATCATGTCGGAAGAGACAATGAAACAAAACTCAAATGAGTTTAATACCCTTTTCGGCTTGCGTGAAGAAATCCGGCAGGGCACCCTTGATATTCTCTATGATTCCTGGAACTCCGCCAAGACATTCCTAAATGCCGGTGATGATCGAATTATTTGATAAAAATGAAAAAAAAATCTGTCGCCAATCAATATATTTATCACACCCACGGCGTCTGTCCGCCTGAAATTCATTTCAAAATCAATGACGGAAAAATTAAAGATTTGCGCTTTGTGGGGGGCGGCTGTCCGGGTAATGCCCGGTTGGTTTCCCGTTTGCTGGAGGACAAACCCCTGGCCCGGGTGCTGGAGTATCTTAAAGGAATCGATTGCCGCAACGATACCTCCTGTTCGGAAGAGTTAGCTGGTGCCATCCAGGCCGTCCAAAACGGCACCCTCGCTACCGCTGAATCATTTAGAGTGCAGGAAGACAACACCCCCAGGCGATCCGTTGCTCTCATTGGTAATCTGGCGGGAGATAACGCGGCTCTGGAAAATATTCTGGAACATATCCAGGTCTGTGATGTAGAGGCCATCCTTTGTCTGGGCAATCTTACCGGTGATTCACCGCTTAACCGGAATTTGATAAAAACGATCCGCCGTAAAAAAATTTTGGCGCTTCAGGGTGACACCGATTGGCAATATTCACGGAGCAGTGAACGGCCGGATATGCCGAATATTGAACCCCGGATGAGAGACTGGCTGCTTCAACTTCCCCAGGTACTGAGTTTCAAATTAAACACCAGGAAAAGCATGGCCTTTTTCGGTGATTATATTCAGAGAACCGTTTGCCCTGGAAATGAATATGGTGTGTGGGTTGACAAATTTCATGCAGGATGAAACCGTTTTTCCGGCATTGGAGGCTATGATACCCCAATTTGGAGTCGATATTATTATTTTTAGCCAGCTCAAAAAATGGGGACATTGGCATATAGCCGGGAAGGATTTCATCAGTCTCGGGCCTGCATCGGACGCAAACGGGCTAGCTTGGGGTCAGCTGGAAGTTGATGATGAAAAGATCGAATTTAAGATCATGCAGGCTGAATACGAAGGAGGATGATTTGACACAACCCGTGTTGGTGGATGTGCTTTTGACTGATTTTAGACAATGAGTTGCTTGTGTCTATATGGCGGAATCGGTAAAGGTTTTACCGCAAGACATCCAAGAAATTATTGAAGTGCATGAATGGGACATGCGCACCCGGGAGGGTGTAGAGCGTTTCAGAGAACTGAAGGCCAAATCCCTGCCCAGTGTTGCTTTAGATGGTGACCTGGTTTATGAATCCCTTATCCCCATGCAGGAAGAACTCATCGACGAAATCCTCAGACGGTATAAGGAAAAAAATCAAAATGAATAATATCTATTTGGAAGATGTTAACATCGAAGGCTTTAAATCCTTTTCAGAAAAAACCAACATGAGTTTTCAGCCCGGCATCGGTGTTATCATTGGCAATAACGGCGTCGGAAAATCAAATATTCTGGATGCGATTGTTTGGGCGTTCGGTGAGAATGATCTGGGGCGCATCCGTTGTTATGAAAAAGAAGAGTTGTTTTTTGCCGGCAGCAAAGACTATCCACCGGCATCCAAAATTCGGGTGGAGTTGCTTCTACGGCAGGGGTGGGAAAAAGACGCGCCCGGCATCCAATTGGCTCGTGAAAGAACCAAAAATGGGGAAGATCAATACTGGATTGATAAAACCAGCTATGCACGCGAAGCATTTCGCCAAAAATTAGATGCCTATAATCTCAGGCATTGTCTAGAAACCATTATCCGGCAGGAACAAATTAATGACGTTATTCAGTTAAACCCCTGGCAGCGCTTTCATTATATCCGGCAAATCCTGAACCTAGAATCCGAAGAAGAAACCGCTGGATGCATCAAAGATATTATCGGTCCCTTATTTCAGCGGTATATGTCCTATCTAATACCTCTTGGTGAGGTTCGGCTAGATGCAATTTCGAAAAATGGACAAAAGGGATTGGAGATCGAAGTAAATCTTCCAGGAAATCGTCTGCGCAGGGCGCATCAATTGTCTGGAGGCGAAAAGTCCATTACCAGTCTGGCTTTGAAGCTGGCTGTATTTCATCAACTTGAAAGCCCATTTTTTCTGCTGGATGAAGTGGAGCCCTCCCTGGACTATACCATCCATAAGTCCATGCAGGCGTTTCTCAAAGACGTGGCCGACAGCAAACAGCTTATTATGATTACTCACCTGCGCAGTACCATTGCGCTGGCGGCATTGCGCTGGCGGATACCCTCCATGGTGTCAGAACCCGCTGGGACGGCTCATCCTTTATGAAATTTTATTTTGTTATGGACGAGCGCCTGTTGAGGCTTTATAAATGCTGCTAGTGATGTGTCTTTCATGTAATTTACAAAACTCGGATTGGTTTTATAGATCTTCCTATTGCAAGGAACAGCTAATTAAATTGGTGCTTGGGATTTTTTCGATTATGGCAGCAACTGTAAATAAATTATAAATTGCGAATACAAAGGGCCGCCTTTTTGAGAATCTCTTCCGGGTTAACATCCCATCCGATAAAAGCCAGTCGTGTTTCAGGTTCTTCATCCCAGGGAATCCATTCGCCTTTGCCACCGACGAAGTTGAGCATCACCACGCGATCGGCAAATCTCACCGGACCTTTTATACGAAAGACCTCCCATGGCAGGTTGCGGATAA
>JAFDDW010000115.1 GCA_019310665.1 Deltaproteobacteria bacterium | reverse complement strand
CATCAGGTGCCTGGATGGCGGCTCTTTCCAGCCGGGTGACGGCCTCGGTCCCCCGGCCCATGGCCATATAAGTTTTCCCCAGACCATATAAGGCCGCGGAAAAATCCTTCCGGATATCCAGGGCCTCAAGGAAATATTTTTCCGCCAGCTGGTAATCATTTTTTTCATAGTAGGCAAACCCCAGATTGGAAAGTGGATATTGAGGGGTACCGTAGAGCAGGTCCTCAGTCACCAGTTTATACTGCTCAATGGCTTTGTCCCATTCTCTTTTTTCGATATAGGCATTTCCCAGATTGTTGCGGGCCGGGGAATAATCCTCTTTTAGCGCCAATGCTTTCTTGAAGCGGGGAATGGCCAGATCCTGCTTACCTTTGAAATAATAAACAAGCCCGAAATCGTTTTGAAGAAAGTAGTCGTCCGGATTCAAAGCTTCTGCTTTTAAAAATTCCTTTAGAGCGCTGGTGTATTTTTTCTCGTTCAAAAGTAGTTCGCCAAGTTCTCTGTATTTTTCAGCCTGATATATTTGTTTTTCCTTTTCAACATTTTTAGAGGTGCAGGCCAACAGTAAGCATACCGCCAGAATACAGCCCACTCCCACAAGCCAGATCTTTTTCATATTTTTCCTCATCAGCTCTTTTTGCTTAAAATTAAGTAACGGTTACCCCATCTAAACCTTTTTCAGCTCTAACATACCGGCAATCTCTGCGGCCACCCGCTTCACAAAATGATCAAGCGCTTCACCCGCCAGCGGCCTGCCGGGCGCCGGAACTTTATCAAGATCTTCAGGGTGAACATAAACCGGGGTGTTGATCAGGTCCCGTTTGGGAGTGATATTGTAGTCCGGGGGAAATTGCTGTCCGAAATACATTTCCTGAAATCCGGCGAATTTAATCGTATGGGCGGTGGAATCAAGCACTGCAACATCCTGGCTGTCAACAACCCCCCGCTTCTGGGCCGCCATCAACCCGGCCAGAGACTCGCCGCCCTGGGGACAGGCAATATGGCCGTTACGGTTGGCCAAAAGTTCACAATCCATGATGTTTTGCTCGCTGACTTCGACAAAAAACGTCTTGGAACCGCCGGCCAGTTTATTATACCGCTTCACCAGATGTATCACCCGGGGCATGGAAACCGGATTGCCGATCATGGCGGCCTGGGCCACACTGGACTTGACCGTAAGCGGTACGAATTTGCGGTTGTTTTCATCCGGTTCCAGATAATACCGGTATACCGGGTTGGCATGCTCGGATTGAACCCCGACAATCTTGGGCAGGACATCGATAATACCGGCTTCGTAAAACTTTAAAAATCCGCTCATCACCGCCGTAATATTGCCGGCATTGCCGATGGGAAGCACCACCACGGCATTAGACAGATCATATTCCAAATCCTGGGCAATTTCGTAGGAATAGGATTCCTGACCCAGAATCCGCCAGGCATTCTTAGAATTGAGCAGGGCGACGTTGTAATTATCGGACAGGGCTTCAACGATTTTCATGCAGTCATCAAAAACACCGGGGATCTCAAACACCGTTGCCCCGCTGCCCAGAGGTTGTGACAGCTGCTGGGGCGTTACTTTTTTATGAGGCAGCAAAACGGCGGATTTCACCCCGGGCAGATAGGAAGCATAGAGCGCGGCGGCGGCGGATGTGTCGCCCGTAGATGCACAGATGGCCAGCACTTCCGATAGATACCCCTTTTGAAGCATAAAGTTGATATAACTCAACGCGCTGGCCATGCCCCGGTCCTTGAAAGAGGCGCTGGGATTCTGCCCGTCATTTTTGAAATAAAACCGAACACCGATTTTATCCTGCAAAGATGGGTTGGCTTCAATGATCGGTGTGTGGCCTTCCCCAAGGTAGATAACAGCTTCCAGCGGGATCACCGGACCGATAAATTCGTGATAACGGTAGATGCCTTTCAGGGCGTCAAGGTTCAGCATCCGGCGGTAGTCAAATATTCGCTGCCAGAGCTCACCCGAAATTTCCTTTAACCGGTCGCTGTTTAGGTCATAAATAAGCAACACCTGACCGCACTGCGGACAGACGTAGGCAAGCTTTTCAATACCGAATTCAGCCTGGCAGCCGAGGCAACGATAAATCAGCCGTCCTTGGTGAGACGGCTGCAGATAAGGGCGAATCTCTTTGGGAAAATCTTGTGGTTTCATGGCGTAATCTTTTTTATTCCGGTCATGTAAGGTTGTAACAATTCAGGTATGACCACTGACCCATCGGCCTGTTGAAAATTTTCAAGGATGGCGGCGAAGGTGCGCCCCACGGCAAGCCCGGAACCGTTAAGGGTGTGAACAAGCGCCGTTCCTTTTTTGCCTTTTTGTTTAAAGCGGATATTGGCGCGCCGGGCTTGAAAATCTTCAAAATTGCTGCAGGACGAAATTTCACGATAAACCCCCTGGGCCGGCATCCAAATCTCGATGTCATAAGTTTTGGCCGCGGAAAACCCCAGATCGCCGGTACACAATTCAATCACCCGGTAGGGAAGGGCAAGTTTTTGTAAAATGATTTCGGCATTATTCAACAAACTTTCCAGTTCATCGTATGAGGATTCCGGATGGCAGAATTTGACCAGTTCCACTTTGTTGAACTGATGTTGGCGAATTAAACCCCGGGTATCCTTGCCATGGGAACCGGCCTCCGAGCGAAAGCAGGGGGTATAGGCCACATAGGAAATCGGCAGGCGGTCTTCAGCCAGAATCTCCCCCTGATGAATATTGGTTACCGGAACTTCGGCCGTCGGTATCATAAAGTACTCCCAGCCGGAAAGCTTGAAAAGATCTTCTTCGAATTTTGGCAGCTGACCGGTATGGGTCATGGATTCCCGGTTGACCATAAACGGCGGCAGCACCTCCAGATAGCCGTTCTCATCGGTATGGGTATCCAGCATGAAATTAATCAAGGCCCTTTCCAGCCGCGCCCCGGCACCAAAATATAGCGCAAAGCGCGCTCCGGTAATTTTAGCCGCACGCTCCAGATCCAGTATTTTAAGACGGCTGCCGATATCCCAGTGGGGCTGGGGCTCAAACTCAAATTTCGGTACTTCTCCCACCGTTCTGACCACAGGATTATCGGTCTCATCCTTTCCGACGGGAACCGATGCATGCGGAATGTTCGGCAGCGCCAACAAAAAAGCATCCATCATTTCCTGGCTGGCGGACAATTTTTTGTCCAGCTCCTTGATCTTTGATGAAACCGTGCGCATTTCAATAACAATGGCCTCGGCATCTTCACCGGTCTTCTTCATTTCAGCAATGCGGTCGGAGGCCACGTTACGCTCATGCCTCAGTAATTCTATTTCCTGCAAAATGGCCCGGCGGTCTCCATCCCATTTTTGAAAGGCGTCAAGATCGGCCTGATAACCGCGAGCATTAAACGCTTCTTGCACCGCCGATAAATTTTGCCTTAAATACTTGATTTCGAGCATAAAATCCCTTATATTATAAAGTTTAGATCATCTTTGGTTATAACAAGTTCTAAAATGCCGCAATTAGCATGGACGTATCATTTAGTCAAGGGAGACAGCCTATGGAGGAAATTAGTGCCGTAAAAATTCAGATTCGAGAAGATATTGCCAAAACAATTTCCGCGCTTTCTGAAAGCGAGATAGCTGAAAAAACCAGTGCAATCGAACGCAGGCTTTTTGGGTTTGCAAATTTTCTGGAATCAGAAATAGCCCTGCTGTATGTCAATAGTAATTTAGAGGTCCCAACGCACAGCATCATCCAGCAGGCTTACAGCTACAGCAAAATTGTGGTTCTCCCGGCCTTCGACCCCGAAGGCTTTAAGATGAAACTGATGAAAGTCGACGCCGTCAAACAAAAATTAATCCCAGGGCGCCGTGGTGTTCTTGAACCGGATGCCAGCCGGTGCAAAATAGTACCCATAGATCGAATCGACATCGCGATCATACCGGGGCTGGCATTTGATGAAAAAGGCGGACGAATCGGCTCGGGGACAGGATATTACGACCGGCTGATTCCCAGGCTCGCAATAACAACCCGCAAGGTCGCCTTGACAATTGAAGAGCAGATCGTACCTCAGATACCGATGGAATCCCATGATAAGTATGTGGATATCATCATCACCGACAAGCGTATCATCTATAAAATATAATAGGTTTCAGGTGTCAGGAAGGAAAAACTGAAGCTCAGAATTCTGACACCTGACACCTTTCATGGGTTTAAGATCTTTTCCAGCTTCTGCAGATTTTCTTCTTCACCGACCGCAATAACCGTATCTCCCGGCATAAAGGCGGCTTCAAAAGAGGGATTGAACAACATACTTCCGTCCGGCTTTTTAATGGCGATGATAATCAGATTGAAATCCTGTCTGATACCCGAGTCTTTCAGCGCAACATTGATCAGCTTAGAGGATTCACTGACGGGAATCTCTTCCATCTGGATATCTTTGCGCGTATGCGCCATAGCGAGATCTATGAAGTTGGTCACCGTCGGGCGGATGATCCGATGCGCCATACTGGCCGCCCCCATTTCATAGGGCGATTCGACTGAGTTGGCCCCGGCCGCCTGCAGTTTGCTTTTGGCGCCTTCTTGACTGGCACGGGCAATTATTGTAAGATCCGGGGCCAGTTGCCTGGCCGATAGGACCAGAAAAACATTGTCCGTATCTGTGGCCAGAACGGCAACTATCCCCTTGGCGCGTTCGATGCCGGCCTTGATCAGATTAGCTTCATCGGCCGCATCACCGGACACATACAATACCCCGTCCGCATCCATCACCGGGACCAGGTCCGGATTTTTCTCTACCACGACCACATCATACCGTGCCTTTTGAAGATTTCGACACAGGACCCGTCCGATACGCCCATAGCCGCAGACAATATAGTGATTTTTTAACCGATCGATTTTTTTGTCCAACCTTCGCCTCCCCATTATAATTCTGACTCGCCCTTCAACCATGAATTGAACCACGGCAGCCATTACGTAGAAGGTGAACCCCACGCCCACCAACACCAGGCAAATAGTAAATATGCGGCCGATGTCGCCGACCTGATTCACTTCGCGGTAGCCCACCGTGGAAATAGTGATGATGGTCATATACAAGGCATCTAAAAATCTCCAGTCTTCAATGATCATATAACCGGCTGTGCCGGTAAAAAGAATGAATAGCGATAGGGCAATCGAAATAGCGAGATGTCGGGTCTTGTTATATCACCGCCTGGTAGGGAACAACCTGTGCCGTTATTCGCATCTTAATATTCAATTTCATTAAAAAAATCAAGGGCTTTTTAGAGATGGCGATGGGCCCTGGCGATTGGTTCAATGCTCTTCTATAAAGAATCCTGGCCCAGTGGACCAGGTTTTCAATGTTAGAATAAATACCGCCCCAGGGTTTTCTCCGGTTTGTCGATAACCTCCAATATGGGCTGATCCAAACGCTCTAATAATTTTTCTTCATTTTTACAGACATGGTTATTGAACCCGCGTGCTTTGATCGTCAGCCAGATGCTCTCTATTGATTGAAATATGGCACATTGTTGCGTAAAAGTCTAGATTTTTTTTCAATAAAAAATAATATAGCGGTTGTCATGTTTGTAATAAGTTCAGACTGTTACAGATGATATTTTTTCCTGTTAGCAAATCTGGCAAACGGAACATATTTATGACAACCGCTATAAGGGCACACAGATCTTGACCAAAACCATCTGGCTTGATAGAAAAACAACTTTGATAATGCGCAAGCGATTAGCGGAAAATGCAGCCATGAAAAACGCATCAAAAAAATATGAGGGCAAGCGAGAGGAAATGGTGCGCAGCCAGATTGAGGCACGGGGAATTCGGGAGCCTGGAGTTCTGTCCGCTTTTCGCCAGGTTCCCAGACATCTTTTTGTCAGCGAGGCCTTGAGGGACCAGGCCTATGGCGATTATCCCCTGCCGATCGGCGAGCAGCAGACCATTTCTCAACCGTATATCGTGGCAGAAATGACCCAGGCGCTGGAACTCGGTCAAGATGACCGCGTTCTTGAGATTGGCACCGGCTCGGGTTATCAGGCTGCCATCCTTGCCCAAATAGTATATCGCGTTTATACGGTGGAGCGCAGACGCTCACTTTATATGCAGGCACGCACTCTTTTCGACAAGCTTCATTATCACAACATCGTAACCAAATATGCCGACGGCACCAAAGGCTGGCAGGCGGAAAGTCCTTTTGATGCTATTATAGTGACCGCAGGCGCCCCGGAAATACCTGAAGTGCTGATCAACCAGCTGGTGGAAGGAGGACGACTGGTAGTACCCGTCGGCAACCAGCATACCCAGGAACTTATCAAGATCTATCGGGAAAAAGGAAATATTCAGCAAACCAACCTTGGTGGATGCAGATTCGTCAAACTCGTGGGAGAACACGGCTGGAAAGAGCAATGAAAGAAAAATTCAAAGGAACATGGAAAGATTCATTTTTCGCAAGTCCGGGTCCGGCATCTGTCCAAAAAGCATCAATGCTCTGGCTGAAAGGTGTCTGCATGGGTTCGGCCGACGTGATCCCCGGGGTTTCCGGCGGAACCATTGCCCTGATTACCGGGATATATACAGACCTGATCGGCGCTTTGAGATCTTTTGATTGGACGGTTGTAAAAAAAATTCTG
>JAFDDW010000114.1 GCA_019310665.1 Deltaproteobacteria bacterium | reverse complement strand
TTGTTTGTCCAGCGACGAGCTCCCTTCGGCAAGCTCAGGGCTTGAGCCCGTCAAAAGCAGCCGTTTCGAATTTTGAATTTGGGTCATTGGGATTTGCCCTTCGACCTGGCTCAGGGTGGTGAGCCTGTCGAACCATTTGAGATTTGTTTTTTGGTGCTTGGAATTTTCTCGGCTTTAACCCGCAACCCGTAACTCACTGACGCCATCTTTTAAATCCCAAATCCCAAATCCGAAATCCCAAATCGAAAGACCCGCAACCCGCAACCCGTAACCCGCAACGCGCAACCCGTTATAGCCTGTTTATTTTCTTGAAGAAAATTCGTTTTTGAGATATAAATTAATATGTAGGCACTCAATATCCCCGGGAGGGAATTTTTGAGTACCGCAGATGTTTGGAGGCTCTATAATAATGATCATATAGCAAAGGTCTCCTATAAAGGACGGCTCAATGAGATTTAACAATTGGTTAGGAAAGAGACTTTTGAAACGCCGGAGTCTGTATTACAAGCTCAATTTAATTTTTGGGCTCTTTTTTTTATTCCCCATACTGGGATATTTATTTTTCAGCATTAAGTATAATATTCTGGATGATGAATACCTGCCCTATTTCTTCCTAGGGATTCTCGTTTTTTCATTTATTGCTTTTAACATACTGAAGAATCTGTTTGATAAAATAGCCAACATATCCCAGGCGATGTCGACGAACTATATCACCGCGCTGTCGGATAGCGAGGTCCAAACCGGAACTGACGAACTGCAAACCATTGTTAATTCTTTTACCACTATTGAAAGACAGTTCAGCAACACCTTCAAGATGCTTGAAAAAAAGGCATCTGAGATCACCATTTTAAAGGAGCTTTCGGAGCTATGCTATGTTACCTTCGATCCGGAAGAGATCCTTTATGTTGCTCTGGAACGGGCGTTACTGTTAACCAACTCTGATCTCGGCTCCGTACTGACGCTTGAAAAAAATGGCGCCAAGTCATTTGTGGTCAAAGCGAACGTGGGCCTTAACAAATTTGTCAAGGTGGGGGATCGGATCGATTTTGAAACCAGTATTGCCAAATACGCGGTCATTAACAAATCTCCGCTGGTGGTGGAGGATATTGAAAAAGACAAGCGTTTCGGTCGTGCCAACATGGCGCATTACGGATCAAAGTCATTCGTTTGTATGCCGATTAAAACCAGCAAGGAGATTATCGGCGTTCTGACCATTTCATCCAGAAACAACACCAAAATATATACTCACAGCGATATTGAAGTTTTAACGCCGCTTTTAAGCAATGCCGCTTTTTCCTATCAGAACCTGCGCCTTCTAAAAGAGAACGAGCGGGAAGCTGTTTTTCACACGTTTATTGAAAAGATTTATAAACTTTTTAATTCCAGCTTCCGGGACAGTGAGCTTATTCGCGCCGTTCTCAATGAGATTCACAACGTTGTCGACTACGATTTTGCTGTTGTGATGATCAAACATGTCAGTAAACCGGATTATTTAACTATTTCCGAATTTATTAGCAGCCATCCATCGCCCATTGTCAAGGGAAACTCTTACTCTTACAACGGCTCACAGATTGAAAAAGTTTTTAGACAGGAAATTGCCCTGGTCGTTGAGGATCAGAATTTTGCAAACAACTCACTTGACCAGGCCCTCTTTAAGGATCACGGTTGTCAGTCCTGCCTTCTGGCACCTATAAAAATGGAAGGAGATGTGTCGGGAATCCTGGTTCTGGCCTCAAAAAAACGTGGATTATTCTCCGACGTCCAAGAGCTTTTAAAATGGACTGCCAACGCCCTTTCTCTGGTCCTGGAGCGCAACAAACTTTCGGCTGCAGTTGTGAGGCGCAATCAAGAGTTGGATACGATTCGACAAATCGGCAGTGCCCTGGCATCCTCGACATTTGATATCAGTAAGGTGCTAAAATATACAATGGACATGATCCGGGAGGTGATGAATGTAGAAGCCGGTTCGCTTCTTTTTCTGGAAGGCAACGAACTCGAAATTGCCGTTGCCTTCAATATAAAAATAAAATCAATGAAGAAGTTTCGATTGAAGCTGGGGCAGGGAATCGCCGGCTATGTGGCCGCCCGGGGAGAAGCGATTATCGTTAACGACACTGAAAAGTCATCTCATTTTTTTCCGGTCATCGATGAGGTGTCGGGCTTTATGACCAGCTCCGCCCTTTGTGTGCCCATGATATCTCAGGGTAAGGTAATCGGGGTCATCGAGGTACTGAATAAAATTAATGGTGAATTCGAGTTTGATGATAAAGATTTGCTTCAGGCTATTGCTACTTCGGTCTGCATTGCCCTTGAAAACGCTCGCCTGTATAAGGAAACCGTTTCAATGGCCGAACACGAGCGCGATATGCGTCATATGTTTCAAAAATTTGTACCCAAAGAGGTCTTAGACAAAATTTTGCACGGCTCCGCCAACGGAAAGCCGATTATAGAAGAAATCAGAACCATTACTTTGCTAAATATTGACATCAGAGGCTTTTCACGTCTGGCCAAGCAAATTGGGTCTCAGAAAACCGTATCATTGCTCAACAGCTTTTTTTCGGTCATGGGCGGTATCGTTTTCAAGCACCATGGCATTGTCGACAAATACCTGGGGGACGGCTTCCTGGCACTTTTTGGCGCCCCGGTGGCAAGCACCAGTGATGCGGACAATGCCATTGCAGCCGCCTTCGAAATGAAACATTCCATTCCAGCGGTAAACAAATTTTTCAAGCAAAAACTGGGGGTCTCCGTGAATATGGGAATTAGTATTCACACCGGAGAAGTCGTGGTGGGCAATATTGGTTTTGATAAGAAAATGGACTACACCGTCATCGGTGATTCGGTGAATATCGTATTCCGGTTGCAAAACCTGACAAAACCTTTTCCCAATGGCATCTTGATCAGCGAAAATACCCTCCGAGCGGTGCGCTCGCGCCTGGAAGTCGCCGATGTTGAAATCTCCAGGGATACTGGAAAAGAGGTTGGCGCTATGAAAGTATATCGGCTGTTAAACCGTCGAATGGACAAGGATCGTCGAACCGAAATCACGCCGGTATCGGTAGCCAAATAGTGGTGTGTCCCAAATGTAATTTGCAATAGTCGGATTGATCTATTAGTGGATCCTTTTTCAAAATTGAATTGGTTAAATCCCAATTTTCAAATCCCAAATTCAAAAACTCAAATCCGAAATGGTTCGACAAGCCGTTCGACAGGCTCACGGTCCTGAGCAAAGTCGAAGGACTCACCACCCTGAGCCCAGTCGAAGGGCAAATCTCAGAACACAATATGTCAAATCGATTCGGCTTTTAGGTATGCTTTTCGACTTTGATAATGTATTTCTGGGACACCGGTATTCCTTCTCATATATCCTGCTCGATAAAAAATCCACAATCTGACCTTGACAAATGGTTCCGATAAAATTAGTTTTTAGCGATTTACAAAGATCTTGAATTTAACCTGCAGTTAGTTGGAGGGCTCTAATGGCGAAGGATCAATCCGCTTCCCTGAAAGGGCAGTTTCTGTTGGCGATGCCGAGTCTGCTTGACCCGAATTTTTATCAGACGGTTACCTGTATCTGTGAGCATAATGAAAACGGAGCCATGGGCATTATTGTCAACCGCGTTCACCATTCTTTAACAGCCAAAGATATATTTGAGGAATTAGCCATTGAAAATGTCCCCGGCACGCAATCCATTCCTATTTATCTGGGTGGTCCGGTTCATGTTGGTGAAATTTTTGTGCTGCATGGCCCTCCGTTGAGCTGGAAATCCAGTCTGATGATCACACCTTCACTGGCTATGACCAACACCAGAGATATCCTGGAAGCGGTTGCCATGGAGCGGGGACCCCGGGCATTTATTATCATTCTGGGTTGTGCCGGTTGGGGAGCGGGACAGCTAGAATCCGAAATAAAAGAAAATGCGTGGTTGAATTATGCGATTTTTGAGGAAAATATTTTTGATATGCCAGTTGAATTGCGTTGGGAAGAAGTGCTAAAAAAGATGGGGATTAACCCGACCTTGCTTTCGGACACAGCCGGTCATGCCTGATTAATTCTTACGGCCGGTTATCCTTTGGCTTTTGTCTTGGCTTTAGGCTTCTTTTTTTTAAGGCAGACTTTGTCCTTTCTAACAAAAGCGCAAAGTTTCGGGTTATAGTATTCTTTGCAGTTTAGCGGATTATATAATGGACACTCAGGATGTTTTTCGGACATAAATCTCGTATTCCCTCCCTAAATTGGCTTCATTATCTGATGTAACTCTTTAGTAGCATAAAACATTAACCTTTACAAGGCATTAAGTTCAACAGCCAGTCGGAACAGAAGAGCGATGGACACTTACAGCACATTGAAAGATGAAATCCTGAGAATCAACCAGGATGTTTTGAAATTGTTCTCCACGGCCAAATCGATTCCCGGTATGGCGGATTACAGTTTCGGCGAATGGGAGAAAACCTGTGAATACCTTCCGGGGCAGATGGCCGAAAATACCATCCGGGTGGCGATTGTCGGAACGATTAAATCCGGTAAAAGTACATTCTTAAATTCGATTTTTAATGGCGAATATGTGAAGCGAGGGGCCGGTGTGATTACCTCCATCGTTACCCGGGTGCGCAATGCAGAGCGCCTCCGGGCCAAACTGTTTTTTAAATCCTGGCAAGAGATCAATAGCGAAATTGAACAGGCACTGGTCCTGTTTCCGTCTGCGAACTGGCTCCCGAAAGACGGCCGATTTGATATCAGGCAGAAAAAAGAGCGCGAAAAATTGCAGCGGGCGCTGGGTGAACTGGGTCCGGAGCAATTAATTACCCGGTCTACACGCAACCTCAATAATGTTCTATTGACTTCCTATCTTAAGGGCTATGAAACCGTAAACAGCTTTTTAACTCCCGATAACGGCATTCAACTGTATGAGGATGATCGTTTTTTCGATCACAAAACCTTTGTGGGGGATGAATCATTGGCGGTATATTTGAAGGATGTGCTGCTTGAAATCAACTCCGACCATGTGCAGAGCAATATTGAGATTGCGGATTGTCAGGGCAGTGATTCATCAAACCCACTGCATCTGACCATGATCCAGGATTACTTGTTGCTGACCCATCTGATTATCTATGTCGTGAGCAGCCGTACTGGATTGCGGGAGGCCGATATTCGATTTTTATCCATGATCAAGAAAATGGGCATCATGGATAACATCGTATTCGTGATAAATTGCGACTTCAGCGAACACGACGGCATCGATGACCTGCAAACCCTGGTGGATCGGATTCGAGAAGAAATATCCATGCTGAAGCCGAATCCGGATGTTTATTGCTTCTCAGCCCTTTATAATCTGTTTTCCTCTCTTAAAGACAATCTTTCTGATAAAGACCGCCTGAGGTATGAGTATTGGCAAACCGATCGAGATCTTACCGAATTGTCAAACAGCGAGTCGGCCAAATTTGAATCTGTCTTTTATGAACGCCTGGCGCGCAAGCGGTATTCTCTGCTATTGAGAAACCATATCGAGCGATTGGGGGTTATTTTATCCGGAGTCGGAGATTGGATCGGCATAAATCACGACGTGCTCGCCAACGATGCCGACAGTGCCAGGGAGATCTTGAAAAAAATTGAAACCCATCAGCGACGACTCAGTCAGATCCAATTATCGATTAAAAAGACCCTTTCCGGAGCCGTCCCTGAGATAAGAAAAGAGCTTCAGCGTGAAGTTCATCGATTTTTAGACGCGCAATCCGGCCCGGTTGCCAAAGATCTTCGAAATTTTATCCGCGCCTATATGCCGGACTCCGATGGATACCAAACAAACGTGGCGGACATGGATTTTTCCCGGAGTCTCTATCTGCTGTTCCAGGACTTCAAACAGGCCCTTGACTCCCACGTTACCGAGGTAATTAATCCCGAAGTATTGCGTTTTGTTCAGGACGGGGAAAAGCGAATCGAAGCATACTTTGCAGCGCTCATCATACCGTTTGAATCGATGATAGAAGAGGCCTACGATGAATTTATCGGCGTACTGGGGCGCAATTCCTCAATTCCCGACGGTAAAAAGGGTCCAGGTAATCCAGGGCCGAAGATGGATGCCATCATCCAGACCAGCGGCGTCAGTCCACCACCGCTTGTTGCCGCCTTGCACTATTCCGCCAAAGTTAGAACCGAAGCTATCATGCGATTGGGATTTTACCGGGCTTTGGGAAACATTAAAACACTGTTTAAAAAATCTTCCGATCATAAAGGTGAAGAAGCGCTCAAGGCTCTCAAAGACGCCGCCCGCCGGATTAAGCGCGAAACCGAGAAAGCCGTGGTTTTTAATCTCAAAGATTACCGGGAAAACCTGAAATTCAGATTTTTTTTCAAGCTGGTCGAAGCGACCAGTGACGGTTTTGCCCAGGCCGTGCTGGATCGTTTTCAAGCTTTTTTTTCAGACCTTTCCGCAACCATTGAACGAATCGGTACCAGCCAAAACGATAAGACCAAGGCCGTGCACATTTTGAATGAAATGGATCGGGCCTCCCAGGCACTGCAAGTGAAGGTGGATCAGGTTCGTAGGGAAATCGAAGAGGCTTCCTAGGCCTGGGTTGAACAGCGAATCTCGCTGAAGACGTGATCTAAAGACAGCAGAACCAGGGAAAAGCGAACCGCAGAA
>JAFDDW010000113.1 GCA_019310665.1 Deltaproteobacteria bacterium | reverse complement strand
ACCTCTAATCTTCCTTCGAAGGAAACAAAAGATACCTCAGCCAATGCAGGAATGAATTTCCCCGCAGAAGTTCTTTATCCATTTGATCGAACCCTTGAAACAACTTGTCCGGATCCGAGAAGAACTGCGCCCGGGTGGTAAAGGCTTCCCCGACGTCCAGCTGTTTTACGATCCTGGCCGGATTGCCGGCCGCTACGCAGTTGGCAGGGATACTGTCCACCACCACCGCTCCGGCCCCGATGATGCTGTTTTCACCGATGGTAACGCCCTTGCAGACAATGGCGCTGTCTCCTATCCAGACATTGTTTTCGATCTTAACGGGAGCGGTTTTCCCCATTATTATCCGGTTGTAAATATCGTGCCAATCGGAATCGGTGATGTAGGCGTTGCTGGCTATCATACAATTGTCACCGACCGTGATTTCATGGGCCGCGCCGATCCGTACTCCCGGACAGATTAAACAGTAATTGCCGATTCGAATGCGCCCTTTACCCTTTTGTTCGGACCAGATGGCCAGGCGGACCTTTTTATCGGATGAGGCCACCACATTCACGCAATCACCCAGTTCGATGGGGGCACCAAACAATTCTACATGCCAGGGCCTCATAAAAGTGAAGCCTTTGCCAAGGTGTTCAAGCTGGGGGCTCAGGAAGTGATTGACATAAAACTCCTGGAATTTCAGGAAGGCTTTTTTGATGTAGTATGGACGGTTATCTCTTCTCAATGAAATATCCACCCTGATTTGGACTGCTGATTGCCATTAGCTCGAAAAATCCGAATTTTCCCAGAATTCATGGCTAAAAATCTGCCCGGCGGGTGTCAGGTTGTAAATGGCATCGGCGGCCAGGAGGGCCACGGCGTTGGTCCAGGTAATTTTATCTTCGGGCCAGATAATGATGTCAGGGCAGGTAAAACCGCACCAGTAAGATCCGTCCGGGTATCTTCTGTCGACGATCCAGCTGAATACGATTCTGGCCAATTCAATGTTTCCCATCGCTGCCAGCGCAATTGTCAGTTCGGATGACTCGGCAATGGTGACCCAGGGCTCGTCATGGACACATCGAACACCCCGTTCCTCGATGATGTATTTTTTCCAGTATTTATCGATACGCTTTTGGGCGTCGGCTCCGGTCAGCACCCCGGCCATGATCGGATAAAACCAGTACATGGAATAACGGAATTTGGTTACGTTAAACAGATGGGGCTTCGTTCGGATGGCGTCTCCCAGCTTGATCAAGGCGGGTTCCCAGGCAGGTGCTTTATGTCCCAGTATTTTCGCGATGGCCAGGGCACATTTCAAGCTCATGTAAATCGAACTGGAACCGGTTAAAAGCGCCATCGGATCTACCTGGCCTTCAGGACTGATCGCCCAGTGTATCTCACCTTCGGGTGTCTGAAGACGCAGCGCAAAATCAATGGCGGCCGATACCGTTTTCCACATGTGTTCTAAAAAACCAAGATCAGCAGTAATAAGATAATGGTGGAAGACCCCTACCGCAATGTATGAGGACATGTTGGCATCCCGGGTCCTGTCTTCGGGCACTCCCTGTCTATAGGCTGAAAACCAGCTGCCGTCTTCATTCTGGTTGCGCACCATCCACTCGAACGCCGCCCGGGCTTCCGTCAGGTACCCGCCGGTGCTCAGTCCCATGGCGGCTTCAACGTGATCCCAGGGGTCGGTTTTTTGGCCTTTACACCAGGGAATCTCGCCGCTGGTCAATTGGGTGTCGACGATCACATTGCAGATGTCATCAATATTTATAGGAAGATCAGGTGCCGATCTGCTTGTCGAAGTCTCAGATTTCATCCAACTCCACCTTTCGTTATCTGTAAACAGACATTAATATAAGGGATTCGGATCATTGGCAAGTACTATTTTCGAACTTGACTTTAGCAATTTGATTGTTTAGTTTAATTGACAAAAGGGGGCAGAGGAAGGAATCTCCACAACCGACCGCTGCCGGAACGGGAACTAAAATTGCGTTGTTGTGACGCGCAAAAAGAAAGGAGGCAAAAATGACTGACAGTGTCTACAAGGTTATTGAATTGGTGGGAAGCAGCCCAAATTCCTGGGAAGAAGCTGCCAAAAATGCCGTTGAAAAAGCCGGCCAAACCCTAAGAGATCTCAGAGTCGCCGAGGTTTCCAAGCTGGACATGAAAGTTGAAAACGGTAAAGTGACGTCCTTTCGCACCCGCGTAAATCTCTCATTTAAATACGGTGGTGGCGAATAAACTGCCGAAGGTATTTGTTTAAGAATGGTGTTCGGTGTTTGGCGTGTTATGCATACACCCAACACCATTTTTATTCTAAGGCCTAAAGTGTTTATAGTTATTAAATACAGGCTATACCCTATTGAGTTTATCCCTGATTGAACATAGTCTGTCGTTGAAGATAAGCGGCCCTATATGAACTGGAGGCAGATTTTCCGATAGCCCGTCTTTAAATCCCTACCCTGTAAGTTTTCGCCCTAACTAAAGACTTAGTTGCATGTGTTCTTTGCAGTGCCATCAACCGGTTTAAGAAATTTTGACTGAAATATGACGGACAACATTCAATACGTTTGGCTGATAATTTATCTGTTCGCCCTGGTAGCACTGTTTACCTACGGCATGAACTGCTATTTGCTCATGATATTTTATCGCCTCAAACGCCCTAAGGCCCTGAAACAAGATGCCGAAATTAAGAAAAACTTTTATCGGAATTATTCTGTTAAAGACTGGCCCCAAGTCACCATCCAGCTGCCGATTTTCAATGAGCGCTATGTGGTTGAACGATTAATCCATTCGGTCTGCCGGTTTGATTATCCCCAAGAACTGCTTGAAATCCAGATTTTGGACGACTCCACCGATGACACCGTTGATATCGCCCAGACCGTGGCCAAACAAATGAAAGACCAGGGTTTTGATATTCAATATATCCACCGTAACAACCGCACCGGCTTCAAAGCGGGTGCGCTAAAAGAAGGCCTCAAAACCGCCAAGGGCGAACTTGTGGGAATATTTGATGCTGATTTTATTCCCAACCCGAATTTTTTAAAAGAGACGGTCCCCTATTTCACGGACCCTGAAATTGGAATGCTCCAAACCCGCTGGGGACATATCAACAGCGATTATTCTTTGCTCACCAGGGCTCAATCTATGGGAATCGACGGGCATTTCGGCGTGGAACAGGCATCCCGTTCCTGGAACGGCTTTTTTATGAATTTTAACGGTACCGCAGGCGTGTGGCGCAAAACAACCATCGAGGATGCCGGTGGCTGGCAGGCCGACACCCTCACCGAAGATCTGGACCTGAGTTACAGGGCCCAACTTAAAGGCTGGAAACTAAAATTTGTAACCGATGTGGTCTGCCCGGCGGAGGTGCCGGTAACCATTAATGCCTTTAAATCCCAGCAGCATCGCTGGGCCAAAGGATCCATCCAGACCGCCAAAAAAAATCTTGGCAAACTTTTTAGATCCGATGCTTCATTGCTGGTTAAAATCCAGGCCTTTTTGCATCTGACCCATTACATGGTTCATCCGATGATGCTTCTGGTGGTGCTGACCTCCATACCGATGCTGTACTCTCAATGGTTTTTTGACAGCCTGGCGTTTCCGATCATGATATTCACCCTGCTGTGTCTGGCCACCTGCGGACCGTCAACCATGTATCTGTTTTCTCAAAGAGTTCTTTATCGGGACTGGAAAAGCCGGATCAAGTTTCTGCCATTTCTCATGTGCCTCGGGACTGGAATTGCGGTAAACAACACCAAGGCCGTCCTTGAAGCATTTTTTAATATCAAAAGCGGTTTTGTTCGCACTCCCAAATACGGCATCAAGAAACAGGAAGACAGCTGGCATGAAAAACACTATTCGATACCTTTAAATGCCATATCAATTCTCGAATTTTTCCTGGGAGTATATTCGTTGGCCGGGCTTCTGATGTTTCTCTTCTTCAGTAAATACCTTGTCAGCCCCTTCCTGCTTATTTACACTTCAGGCTTTTTCTACGTCTTTTTTCTTTCGGTCAAACATGGATATGGAAAATCCCAGTCATAAAAAGACAAAAAGCTTGAATTCCCGGGCGGTTTTTGCCGCTATTGTTGGATTGGGGGTTTTATCCGCTGCGGTCTATCTTGCAAATTTTAAGACGTTTGATCTTGTTCCGGGTTTTTCCGGGCTGGCGGGCATTCAGCGTTATGTCATCATGTTCCTGTTTCTAAGTGCCCTTTATTTGGGGGGTGTCTTTCTGATATTAAAAATGATTCCCAAAAAGGCGACATCCTGGAGCCTGATCGGCATAATTATACTTTTCGCGATTATTTTCAGGCTCAGTCTGATCCCGTCGGACCCGACGGTGCTCTCTAAAGACATGTATCGCTACATCTGGGACGGACGCGTACAGCAAAACGGCATGAATCCCTACCGCTATGCACCGGACGCCGATGAACTGGAAAACTTGTGGGATGATCAGATTTTCCCGAACATCAACCGCAAAGACTATCCTACCCTCTACCCGGCTGGTGCCCAGCTATCCTTTCGGATTTTTTATGCCCTGGTGGGCGACAGTGTCACCGGCTTCAAAGGTATCATGGTGTTTTTCGATACACTGACCATACTGGTACTGATCGCCTTACTCCAGACATACGGATTCGCATTATCGCGCATCATCGTCTATGCCTGGAATCCATTGGTCATATTTGAGATTGCCTATAGTGGGCATTTAGAGGGCCTCACTGTTTTTTTAGTGGTCGCTGCACTGTATTTATACGCCATCCAAAAAAAAATGCCGGGAGTTATCATACTGGCCCTCGCAGCAGCGGTTAAAATGTATCCGGCACTCCTGCTTGCGGCCCTCTTGAATCACGGTAACCGAATTAAAGGCATGTTTGCATTTTTCATCACTTTAGTCTTGCTTTATCTGCCTTTTATTGGCGCCGGCAGTAAAATATCGGGATTTTTACCTGTTTATCTAAAAAATCCGTACGAAAGTTTTAATTTAGGCTTAAAATATCTTCTGATGCGCCTGATTCCGGGAATCGATTACTACCTGATGTCGCTGTTGTTTATCATCGCCCTGGCGATCGTCGGACTGATCGTTTTTTTAAAAAACAAAATAGGTATTGAGGCTATACGGTATGCCTATATTTTAGTTGGATGGTTGATGATCCTGATGCCGGCCTCGCTTCACCCCTGGTATGTTATTTTGATAATTCCTTTTCTGACAGTTTATCCCAGCCCGGCCTGGATAATTTTTACATGCACCGTGACCCTGTCCTACTTGAAGTATGTGTCACCGCAGGGAATTATGCCCACCTGGATTCTGCTGGTCGAATACCTGCCTCTGTTTGCACTTCTGGCAGCCGGATATATATTAAGAAAATATACCAGCCGGGGTAAAATTGCCGGTATGAATTTCAGCCGAAAAAATGAAGAAATAGCGGGGGTGCAATAATGAATCGAAACATCATCAATTTCGCAGTTTTCATATTTTTTATCATCGGTCTTTATCAGCCTGTATCTGCGGCTGGTTTTGATCATTCAATATTTGACCGGGTTCTCAAGACCTATGTCAACGATCAGGGACGGGTGGACTATAACGGCATTGCCGGGGATCAGTCTTTCAAGTCCTATATGGATTCACTGAAGTCAGCCAAATTGGATTCCATGACCCGCGACGGACAGCTGGCTTTCTGGCTAAATGCCTATAACGCCGTCACTATTGATAAAGTTATCAAGTGGAAGCCCAAAAAAAGTGTGCGCGCAACACTGATACCGGGCATCTGGACCTCAACCAAATTTTTTACCAGCCGGGAACACACAGTGGCCGGCAAGCGTTTGAGCCAGGACGATATCGAGCACGAAATTTTACGCAAGCAGTTTAAAGATCCCCGGATCCATTTTGCCATCATTTGTGCATCTTCCAGCTGTCCGCCGCTGCCCCGTTTTGCCTATTCGGCAGAAAATGTGCAAACAAAGCTGGAGGAAGAAACTCGCGAATATATCAATTCGGACCGCGGAACGCGAATCGATTTGGCAAAAAATACCCTCTATCTATCAAAACTGTTTGACTGGTTTGCCGGTGATTTCGAGCATAAATCGGGATCGGTCCTGGATTTTTTAAAGCGATACCTAAATGAGAAAACTCTGGCATTTTTGGAGGAAAAGCCCAAAATTAAATTTATACATTATGACTGGTCGCTAAATGCCCAGGCACCTCTCAAATAATCAGGCAAGGAGAATTTAACCACGGAACGACACGGAAAAAACACGGAAACGACAAATATAAATATGTTGATAAGCTGTTTAGCATCCGTGTAATTCCGTGAAAATCCGTGGTGAACAATTCAACGGACAATTAACAACAAACAATGGACTCCACACACGTGGCTATGAAAATATCCGTCGTCATTCCGACCCTCAATGAAGAGCAGGCCATTGGTGAAGTGGTCAGTGCCGTGCCTGCTGATCGGGTTCACGAGATTATCGTTGTTGACAACGGATCCACGGATGATACGGCCCGACAGGCATCTTTAGCCGGAGCGCGGGTCATTGCGGAATCCCGCCCCGGCTACGGATCCGCCTGTCTGGCCGGAGCAAAAGCCGCTGCAAAGGCAGACATCATCGTATTTTTGGACGGCGATCGCAGCGATGATCCGGTAGAGCTGGAAGCTG
>JAFDDW010000112.1 GCA_019310665.1 Deltaproteobacteria bacterium | reverse complement strand
CCGATGAAGGCTATCGTTTGATCTTTTAGACCCATTTTTCCAATATTCCAGCATTTCACCATTCCAATCGCACGACCTTGAGGCTCTCGACAGGTTGGCACGAAGCCCCTAACTTACTGTTTTATAAAAAAATCTGATGAGAAAGCATCAGCGATTTAAAATATTAATAATAAATCCGCCTTTGTTTATCGGTTCCGGTTCTGACATGTTGATTTTGAGCGTCACATGCATTGGTGTTTCTTTGAGGTTTGGTTCAAGAACCTAATATAATAAAATTACTTATTATTTCTAAAAAAATGCCGATATAAAGCAGGAATCGTGAGTTTTTGTGATTTTAGTATTTTTCGCTTGCCAACTCATAAAAAAGTCTCTCATACCAAAGGTGCCGTAAAGAATGGAAAATAAGATCTTGATAGTAGAAGACGATGCGGTCCAGTGCCGAAGAAGCCGAGGAAATTTTAAAAAATGAAAAAATAAATATAATTATAACCGATATAAAGTTGCCCGGTATAGATGGAATAACATTTACCAAAAATGTCAAAAAGCAATACAATCTTGATGTTATCATAACTACCGGGTACAGCTCTGAATATTTTTATGAAGATGCCATCAACAACGGCGCTAGTGATTTGATTTTCAAACCGATTCGATTAAATGAACTTATGTTAAGAATTAACCGCGTCATGAGAGAGCGATCGCTCATCAACGAGCGCGACAGAATGATAGAGAGTTTAAGGAAACTATCAATCAGGGACTCATTGACCGAGCTATACAATTCGAGACATTTTTATGCGCAACTTGAAAAAGAAATAACAAGATCGGACCGCTATTTACATCCCCTATCCCTGATATTTATTGATATCGATTATTTCAAAACAATTAATGACTCTTATGGCCATATGGTCGGAGATAAGGCCTTACTTTTAATTGCCAAGAAAATGAAAATGTCTCTCAGATCACTTGACACGGCCTATCGATTCGCCGGCGATGAATTTACCATAATTTTGCCGGAAACATCCTCTGAGAAAGCGAAGGTTGTGGCTGAAAGAATCAGATCTGCAATGAAACATGAGAGCCTGGTGATCTTTGATAAAGAAATACCGAATATTACGCTTAGCATCGGTGTTGCTGAATATATAAGAAACGAAGAAATGGAGCACTTTGTACATCGTGCAGATGTGACCATGTACGAAGCTAAAAAAGGAGGTAGGGATAATATAGCAATATCGCAAAAATTAGCTGTTTTATCAAACGATTTCAAGGTCGAATCCGCTGCTCCCAATATTTAGGCATATTCTCTGATATTCATTCTAAAGCAAATATATATTTTCACTTCTGATCCACATTGCGGATAATATTTACATGAATTTTTCCGTTACATTTCGACGCAGCAAGCTGGCACGTCATATTCTTATGTTGTTCTTTATCTGCGCACTGCTGCCGCTGCTGTCCCTGTCATTTTTTTCCTACTTTAAGGTAACTCAAAATCTTACCGAGCAGGTTTTTGCCATGCTCCAGCAAAATACCAAATCGGTGAGTTTGTCGATCTATGAGCGGTTGTTGTTGCTTGAGACGGAGATGCGATTTTTAGCCGATCATCTATTTGATAGTGGATCGGGACAAATCATTAAGCGAATTAAAGAACCCTATCAACCCAATATAAAACATTTCAAAGCGTTGGGTCTGATAAACAATCAGGGCATTCAACATCAAATATCAGGCATTATTGATAATCCTCCGCCACTCGAATTAGATCGGAACCCACCATTTAATTATAATAAGCCTGGAATTCTGATTCAAGATAGTGCAAAGGGGCAGCCGTCTGTCTTTATGATGGTCGGGTTGGAACAAACCGAATTTGGTAATGATTTTCTTATCGCAGAAATTAATCCCGATTATTTATGGGGCATCGGGGAAGCGAACTCATTGCCCCCCATGACGGAGATCTGTGTTCTCGATTCTTCCGGAAAAATATTGATTACAACAATTGCACAACCCCGGGGCATTTTAGCTAATATAGGCCGTCTTAAAGACAATTCAGCTTGGGGTGAATTCAAATGGAACCACGTCGGCAATCAGTACCTGGCAAGCAGCCGGGAGCTGTTTCTTCAATCCCGATTTCAGGTGTCGGGCTGGATGGTGGTCTTGAGCCAATCAAAAGCCGATGCCCTGTCGTCGGTAATGGAATTTAAAATCATTTTTCCCCTGGTTCTATTATTGTCCATATTAATTGTGCTCCTGCTCAGCACTAACTATATCCGAAAAAGCCTGATGCCGCTGGAGAAACTGAAAAATGGGACCCAGCTGATTGCCAATGGTAATTTTAAAAGCCGGGTTGATATTAATAGCGGAGATGAGTTCGAAGAGCTGGCCAGGGCTTTTAATATAATGTCTGAAAGGATAGACCACCAGTTTAAGGAGCTTAGCATGCTGGCCAAAATCGGAAGAACCATGGCCCACATCCTGAGCAAAGACAAACTAGTTCAGGCGGCCAGCAAGGCCATGGAAAAATACCTCGATTTTGATCGGGGAATGATATTGATGGCAGATGAGCGCACTAACAGATTTTATTTTGCCGGAGGATTTGGGTACAGCGGTGAAGATATCCGCCAATTTAAAAATTACGAATTAGAAACTTTTGATAATCAGTCCGATGACCCTATCAGCTCAGCATTTATAGAACAGAAACCTATTTCCTTAACCCGCGCTGCAGGCACCGACGCACAACGATCAGAAGAGCTGAATCTATTTCTCAAATCAACTGGATCTCAATATATAATATGTATTCCAATTGTTTATGAGAGGGAATCGTTGGGGGTACTGGTTCTCGAGAGAGCAAACCCGAAAGAATCGAATAGAGGCAGCGATGAGAAGCTTTTAACCGGAGTTGCCTCCCAACTGGCCGTCAGGATCTCCAACATAATATCCTATAACAAATTGATGGAAAGCGAGGCGCGCTTCAGAAAATCGTTTGATTACGCTGCATCCGGCATTGTACTCCTTGATCTAAATGGATATTTTATGGATGTTAACGAATTTTTCCTCAATATGCTTGGCTATTCGGAGCATGAACTTTTCGGAAATACTATATTTAAAATATGCCATCCTGAGGACTCTGAAGTAGTATCAGATTCCCTACAACGCTTGATAAAAGGTGAAATCGAATTTGCCTCCTATGAACAACGATTTTTACACAGGGATGGGCATATCTGCTGGTCCCAGGTAAGTACATCGGTGCTGCACGACAGCGAAAGCAGTCCGCTGCATTTCATTTCTCTTTATCAGGACTTGACTGATAAAAAAATGACTGAAAAAGAAAATGTAAAGCTTGAAGCCCGTCTGCAACAGGCCCAGAAAATGGAAGCCATTGGCACCCTGGCAGGCGGTATTGCGCACGATTTTAACAACATCCTTTCCGGGATTATGGGATACGCCCAGTTAGGCATGATGGAAAACGATCGGGACAGCGATACTTACAGATGGCTCCAGGGTGTTCAGGAGGCAGGTGATCGCGCATCAGAACTGGTAAAACAGATTCTGACTTTCAGTCGACGTGGCAAGCAGGAAAGGGCGCCGATCCAAATTCATTTAATAATTAGGGAAGCGCTCAAGCTGTTGAGGGCCACCCTGCCATTGAATATCGACATTCAGGAAAAGATTTCCGAAGAATCCAGAGTAGTTCTGGCCGACTCGACCCAAATCCATCAGCTCGTTATGAATTTATGCACCAATGCCTATCATTCGATGCTCGATCAAGGCGGAACCCTCGATGTTATTTTGCAGCCTGAAAAGTTAAGCCCGGGTACAATGACGGAACAATTCGATCTGGAGCCGGGGCACTATTTAAAGCTGACGGTATCCGATACAGGGTGCGGTATGAGTGAAGCCACTCTAAACAGGATATTTGATCCCTATTTTACGACGAAGGAACCGGATAAAGGCACCGGATTAGGACTTTCTGTTGTCCACGGAATCGTAGAATCTCATGGCGGAGCCATTTCCGTTCACAGCGAACCGGGGCAAGGTACCCGGTTTGAAGTGTTTTTCCCCCAGATAGCACTAGATAAACAAGCAGCGAATAAGGAAGTTGATTCGCTTCCCACCGGAACCGAGAAAATACTTTTTGTCGATGATGAAGGAGCCGTTGCTGAAACAGGAAAGTCCATTCTGGAAAAGCTGGGCTACCGGGTTGAAGCGCACACAGATCCCCAAAAAGCGTTTGATGAATTTACGGCTCACAATGACGACTTTGACCTGGTTATCACGGATATGGCAATGCCGTATTTGACCGGGGAGGAATTGTCAAAAAGGCTTATGGAAATTCGGCCTGATATTCCGATTTTGCTGTGTACTGGATACAGCGATCAACTTGACGCGGCAAATGCCGATGCAATGGGAATTAAAAAATTTTTAATGAAGCCCCTTGAGGTGGGTAAATTGGCAAATATTATCCGGGAAGTACTGGATGATGATTCCCGTTCCATTGCATCCTAATTTTAAAAAAGGATTAAATGGAGTTCCGCCTCTTAATGAGTTGCCCTTTTTTTTCATAGTTAGTGCTTGAACGAAAATCCATCTGGTCGATTTTGTTGGGTTTCGCCCATTAAGATCATTTCTTGGTAGATGCTTGATTTTCGTAGGTTGGGTTGAGGTACGAAACCCAACATAATCGATGGAGGCTCTACCCAACCTACCGAAATCCCGACTTTCCTTTCATCGTTAGTGCGCAGGCAGGCCTATCTCCTATTTTTATCTGTAATCCAATTTTTTACTTCCAAAAATGGATAACTCTCAAGGATACCGAAATATGGCAGCTTCTTGATTTTTAGTTTCGAGAAAACAGGCGTATAAATACCACAAAGAAACTTCGTTAAATTTATCTCGCTAAACTGCTCGCCTACTGCTTGGGTAAATTCAGCGGTGATCGTTTTAAATTCAAACTGGGACAGAGGCTTTAATTCGGTCGTGGTTTGCAGAACCGCTTTTCCACTTTTACAAAATGAGCAATGCCCACAGCGTTCTTTTTCAAGATGTTCGCCAAAATATCCGGCCAGTTGTTTGCTGATACAGGCATCACTTTCAAAAAAGTTGACCATATTGTGTATTCTTTGAATCTCAAGGCTTTCCTTTTTTTTAAACAAAGCATACATTTTTTCAGCCATGTCATCGATATTAAACGCCTGGGTCAGAATGTCGTATACTTCTACAGCCTGTTTGGATTGGAGTTCGATCCAGCCTTTCTCGTTAAAGTATTCCAGCGCGGTTAGAATCCGCTGCCGATCCGTATTAAAATTTTTAAGGATCGCCGGGATATCAACCTGTGTCCATACTTTCCGGGTATGACAATGATTCATGACCGCGGTAACAAACTGTTTTCTTTCCCCTTCAAAACTGCTGATGATCTTTGTCGGCTCTGTTTGATACTTGAAAGAATATTCTTCAAAATAGGTCAACTTGGGTCGAATAATTTCTTCCATCGCAAGGTAAACCAGCAGCGTTTTTAAGGGAAGGATTCTGATATTCAATTCATTTGCAAGCTTAACTGTTTTGATTTCCCAGACAAAACCTTTATTTTCTTTTATGGTGCGAAGTAGTTGAAAAATAGAATGTTTCTCCGGCGTATCGCCATAAATAAAATTCTCTAAAATATGAATGTTGTCCCTAGTGGCCAGCACTTCGCATATCGCGGGCATTCCATCTCTGCCGGATCTTCCGATTTCCTGGCTGTAGTTTTCAATCGATTTGGGCAAATCATAATGAATGATTCTGCGGATATCCTCCTTGTCGATGCCCATCCCAAAAGCGATGGTTGCCACAATACGGGCCAGGGTCCCAGCCATGAATTTATTTTGAATCTGCTCCCGTTTCTCGTTTTCCATTCCGGCATGATAGGGATGCGCGTTTATTTTATTTACGCAAAGGAATTGTGCGACGTCTTCCGCCGTTTTCTGCAGTGTCACGTAAACAATGGTGGGTTCTTGCGGCGTTTCACAAATCCTTTGAAGCAGGCGATTCTTTTTTTCAGATGTTTCCGTCGGTGTTACCTGCAGAAAAAGATTGTCCCGATAAAATCCGGTAACAAACACATTGTCCTTGAGAATATTAAATTTAGCGCCCATGTCGTCTCTGACCTGCTCTGTTGCCGTCGCGGTCAGCAACAGCGTTTGACTGATTTTAAATTCCTTTTGATAAGCAGGCAATTTCAAGTATTCCGGTCGAAAATTATGCCCCCATTCGGAGATACAGTGCGCTTCGTCCACAACTAACAGAGAGACCTTCATTTTTTGCAGATGAGAACGGAATCTTTCATTTTTAAAGCGCTCGACCGCAATCATCAGGATTTTTAATTCGCCGTTTTTGGCGCTTGCGAGAATCCTGCTGTATTCGTCTCTTGCAAGGGTCGAATCCAGACGTGCGGCCGGAATATGGTTTGCCAGCAAAAAATCCAGTTGATCTTTCATCAAAGACAGCAGGGGCGACACCACCAGCGTCAGGCCCGGCAATAACATCGCCGGCAGCTGATAACAAAGGGATTTTCCGGCGCCGGTGGGAAAGATGGCGGCCGCGGATTGATGCTCCAGAACTTTGCCGATGACGTCTTCCTGGCCCTTTAAGAATGTATTGAATCCGAAGTAATTTTGTAACTGCTCTTTCAACATACAATGACCTCCCAGGCTATTTCTTCAATTTAAAGGGTTGCTCCCGGATTCACAAGTCAGCTATGGAGTTTTCCAGGATCGTCTTCTCGCGCTCTGCCGTGTACGATAGAGCTTTTCAGTGAAGCCCCCCTGTTCAAGGAATTGTTTTTCCAGCTGCCGCAATTGTTGATCCAGCAAATAATTGCTCTGATGAATCAGGCAGATCAGGGCATTGGCGGCAACCTCGGGTGGACTGGCTTCAATATAGGGCTTATAGGTCACATAGGACCTATTACTCGCGTAAGCGAGTTTTCGGATCTTTTGCGCTTTCGGATGGTTTTTTCCCCAGAGCGGCAGATTGCGTTGCCGCAGAAAATCCTGATAGTCAAGCAGCAGTTCTTCCAGGCTGGCGCGGGCTATTCCCACCAGTTTCAATTCGATCTTTTTAGATGTGCCGG
>JAFDDW010000111.1 GCA_019310665.1 Deltaproteobacteria bacterium | reverse complement strand
AGGACTGCCAGATTTCTATGATTCTTTCTTGCAGGTGGTTGAATTCTTCGAGGGGGACTTTAGCCGGTTTTTCCTGCAGACTGAGCTGGTGTGCGGCCGCGCGGTAGATCAGGTACGCATGCTTGAGGATATGGGCGGTGTATTCGTCCATGGCGCCGGTCTCAATTAAAGCCTGGAGCAGGCGGACATTATCGGTCCATTTCAGAAGACCGGCATATTTGTGAGAATATAGCAGGACCAGATACTGCACCAAAAACTCAATGTCGACCATGGCGCCGGGATCCTGTTTCAGATCCAGGACACCCTCTTCCGGTTTCAACAACTCTTTGCGCATCTTTTCGCGCATTTCGGCCACTTCGGTGGCCAGTTTTTCCCGGGATCGCCTGCGGGCTAAAACTTTTTTGCGTAGGGCTTCAAATCTGTTTGTCAGAATGTCGTCTCCGCAAACCGGTCGGGCCTTGATCAAGGCCTGATGTTCCCAGGTCCAGGCTTTTTCGAGCTGGTAATTTCCGAAGGCATCGATGTGACTGACCAGAATCCCGGAGCTGCCGCTGGGTCTCAGGCGCATGTCGATGTCGTAGGCTTTCCCCGCCCGTGTATGGGAGGTAAGGATGTGAATTACCCGTTGGCCGAGGCGGTTAAAAAATTGGGCGCTGTCGATGGCTTTAGCGCCTCCCCGGGTGGGTTCATGGGTTCCGGCGTGCAAAAAAACAAGATCGAGATCCGAACCGTATCCGAGTTCCAATCCTCCCAGTTTGCCGTAGGCGACGACAGCAAATCCCTGGCCGCAGCTCTTATCGCCCAGTCCACAGACGGGAGCACCGTGTTTGGCTACCAGATGATTCCAGGCCAGTTCAACCACCTCACTGAGAATGCTCTCGGCAATTTCTGAGAGATAGTCGCTCACCCGCATCAACGGCAGGGTCCCGGTAATATCGGCGGTGGCTACCCGCAGGACATTGACCTGTTTGAAAATACACAGTTGTTCAATCTGATACTCCAGGTCCTCTGACGGTACTTGGGCCAGGCGCCGGCGCAGTCCGGTTTTCATTTCCTTTTTTTCCGGGGGCAGATAAAGGGTTCGCGGATCCAGCAGTTCATCCAGCAGAACGGGATGCCGTGCCAGAAAGGAGGCAATCCAGGGACTTGAATTGGAAAGCTTCACCAGGTGGGTCAGGGCAGTCGGGTTTTCCAGCAACAATGCCAGATAGCTGGTGCGTCTTTCAATGGTTTTGATCAAGTCGATGACCCGGCGAAGGGTCGTCAACGGATTTTCATAGACACCGATTTCCTCCAGAAAGCGCGGCACCAGTTTGTCCAGGCGCCGGCGGCCTCGGGGACTCAAGGCTTTTGTTTCCGCAGCATTCCTTAAATAGTCCAGCAGTTGCAGTACCTCTTTTGGTTGTTCATAGCCCATCGCTTCCAGCGTTTTATTTGCCTGTCGGCCACCCGCCAACTCCTGCCAGATGACTTCCAGCGGGTTTTCTTTATCTTTTGGCTGTCCTTCGGTGTCCGCGGGTTCCAAAAGCATCTGAAAATGGCCGTGAACGATTTGGCGGTGTTTATTCATCCGGGCCATAAAGGAATTGATGTCGGGAAAACCCATGGAGGCCGCCAAACGCAAATTGCCTGTCTCATCAGAAGGCAGCTGGTGGGTTTGCTGATCGGAAAAAGCCTGCAGGCGATTTTCGGTATTTCTTAAAAATGCATAGGCATCGATCAGCTCGTTGCAGACCTTTTCCGGAATGTGGTGCTCAGCAGCCAGCGTCCTTAAAACCTTTAGAATACGGGTGTCCTGGAGGGCAAGATCTACCCCGCCGTGAATCAGCTGGAAGATTTGTCCGAAAAATTCGATTTCACGGATGCCGCCCGGCCCGAGCTTGATATTGTCCTCCATGCCTTTGCGTTTGACTTCCCGGACAATCATCTGTTTCATTTCCCTTAAAGATTCAAAGGCGCTGTAATCCAGGTACCGGCGATAGATAAACGGATGAAGCCGTTTAAGTAAAAGGGCTCCGGCCTCCATATCTCCGGCCACCGCCCGGGCCTTGATCAAAGCATAGCGCTCCCACTCCCGCCCTTGTTGCTGGTAATATTGTTCCATGGCATCAAAGTCCATGACCAACGGACCGCTTTCACCAAAGGGGCGCAGGCGGGCATCGACCCGAAACACGAATCCATCGGCCGTCAGCTGTCCAATAGCTTTGATCAAGCGGCGGCACAGACGGGAAAAAAAATCTTCATTACCCCGGGACTGTTTAGCTCCGCAGGTTTTGCCACCTTTGGGGTAGGCGAAAATCAGGTCAACATCTGAGGAGAAGTTCAACTCCCGGGCACCGAGCTTGCCTAATCCCACTATGACCAGTTGCTGTTCAGAGCCGTCTTCAGCGGTTGGAGTGCCCGATGTTGTGCACTGCCATTGATAGAGTATTTTAAGTGTGCGGTGAAGACAGGCATCTGCAAAAGCGGACAGATCAGCCACGGTTTCATTTAGATCGGCCCCGCCGGACAGGTCCCGCCAGGCGATTCGGACCAGCTCCCGACGGCGACAGCGACGCAGCAAGCGCATCAGTTCCGCTTCATCCTCGACTTTGGCCAAAATCGCTTTAAGGCTGCGGTCATAATCATCCGGCTTCCGGCGTCTGTCAAGTTCACCACTGTCAATCAGATCAATCAGCATGGCCGGATCACGCCTGCAGCTTGCCGCCACAAATTCGCTGAAGGCCAAGACGGTTTTTGAACCTGCGATAATTTCAGGACGGGTGACAGGGGGGAGCCCGGCAGCTTCAGCCGCATGCTGGAAAGCCTGCCACCGGTTGTGGGAGTCATCATTGAGTGGTTGGGGGAGATCGTAAGTCACTTAGATCAACCCTTTGGCCTGCCATTCCCGCAACCGTTGATAGGCGTGCCGGGCGTAATCACCCTGCTGCACCACCTGCAAATAGCGATGGTACTCGCCACCGGCTTCCCGATACTTTTTCATCCCTTCATAGGCGTAGCCTTTAAAGAATAGCGTGTTGGGATTGCCGGCCAGCACCTGATCGAAGCTGTTGAATTCCGTCAGGGCCCCTTCATAATCTTTTAACTGGATTTTAGCAAAACCGCTCAAGTGATAGGCCTGGGCTTCCTGGGGATAAACCTTCTGGGCCATTTCCGCATACTGGCGTCCCACGGCCCAATTTTTTTGGATGAGCTGGGTTTTTGACATTAGAACCAGCGCGGTATAATCTCTGGGAGCCACCTTTAACGCGCGGCGGTAGTGGGTTTCAGCATTAGAATATTTTTTTTTGGCAAGTTCCTTATCGCCTTTTTGCATTTCCTCGATAGCTCCCTTCTGCGCCCGCAGCCTGGCCGTATGGTCCATATAGCGCTCACGGTAGAGCGGTTTGTCCTTGGCCGATTTGTATTTGCTGTTGGCATTCCGGACAACGGTTTGATAGCGCTCCTCACTCATGGGGTGGGTAGCAAACATGAGTTCAATCGCACTGGGTTTATGCTTGCCCAAACTGTTGAGCATATCCATGAGGCCCACCATGCCCTCAGAACTGTACCCGGAGCGCACCATGTACGCCATCCCCAGCGCATCCGCCTGCCGCTCGTTGTCGCGGCTGTAGCTTGCCAGCAGCGCACCGGCCCCGATCTGCCCCAGCTGGGAGGCCAGGCTGCCGTATCCGGAACCCGCAGCGCCGGCCACCGCCGAAAGACCACCGACAACAGCCTGGGTGAGCATGCCCTTTGACATCTGTTCGGCGGTATGCCGGGCATTCACATGTCCCAGTTCGTGTCCCAGCAAGGCCGCCAGCTCAGCCTCATTTTCCAATGACAGCAAAATACCGCGCGTACAGGCAATGGTTCCGCCCGGAAATGCGTAGGCGTTGACATAAGTCGCATTGACCACATGAAAATTGTAGGGCATGTGGGTGCGGTGGGTCTGCCCGGTCATATTTTTGCCGGTGCGTTCAATGTAGTTATTTAAGGTATTATCCTGTGTCGTTCCGTAGTCCGCGGAAAATTGATAGGGGGAGTACTGTCGGTCAATTTGGATTTCCTGGTCTTCGGATACCAGCATCAGCTGGCTTTTACCGGTGACCGGATTGGTGGCACAGCCGGCGGCAATTCCGGCGGCGGCCAGGGACGAAAGCCATAAAAACCGGCGGCGCGTCATCAGATTATCTTTTAAAGTTGAAAGAGGATGGTTGTCCATATTGGGGAAGAATATAAAATAAAGCGCCATACATGTCAAAATAAAAAGGGTCCGGAACCTTTGAACGGCAGATCTACATTTTTGTAACAAATCAGGAAAATAATTCGCATCAAAATATTTTTAAATTGGCTTTACAGCTATATCTATTTAATATTGTAGAATATATTTATGAAATCCATATTCTGGCATACCTTTTGCGACACCAAATAGACAGTTATCAATTCAGTTTTGCGCAAAAAGCGCAAAATATTTTTCAGTTTCCTTGTAAACCTCTGGTATACAGGAGTTTACGAAGATAAATTTTGGAGTCAACTTTTTAAACCGTTTTTGTTCCGCAAATTTGGTTTCAGGTGTCAGGTGTCAGGAAATGTAGACGCAATCTCATATCCTGAACACTGACACCAGAAACCTTAATTCGTCATTCGTCAATTCCGGCTTGTCCGGGTTGGGGGTTGATTATAGCCGGATAATTCCAGAGACACGGGAGGTGGATAGGAAACAAAACAAATTTATTATTTCCCAAATCCGGGAAAAATGTTATAGGAACGCAAAGTCGGATTTTTATATGTTTTAATTGGGCGCCAATTTTTTTAAATTTAGCGTAAACTATGCCCCTACGGGTATTACAAAAGGTGTTGGCCTGCATGTCAGAATTCAACGTTGTTCCCATTGGTTAAACTGGGACCCAGCCCGTTTAATGCCCCGCGTTTATTAAGACATGCCCAAATATTCTTAAATTGAACTTACCAGGGTGTTGAGCCATCCCGTCTGCTTATCATTGAATGTGCGGTGACCACAGGCTGGGCGATCCCTGGGTGTCTAGGCACCGTGCATAGAACAACGCTTTAACCAATTCACACGGTTGAATATTATCACCGCCCTAAGATGAGAGCGGTGGCATAAAAAATCCGGGAATACCGGACCGCTACCTCTATCCGGAAATCCGGTGATAAAAGGAGAAAAAGAAAATGTGCCGCTTGTTTTCAATAACCAGCAAAGAACCGTTATCCCCCATGGTCGCACTGGAGGCGCTGGATGTTATGCGCGAAGGGCATGATTGCTCCGGGGTCGGCATTTTTTTGCGCGATCTGAGCGGACCCTTTGAAGAGATGAAAGATGCGCCTATTTTATCCGGTATCTTCAGCGAGAAAGGGCTCAGACGCCTGGATTCCTTTATGATGGATATTGGTTTTATGACCAAATACAAGATTACCATTAAAGTTCCGAAACAGCCCCCGCCGGGCGTGCCCAAACGGGATATATACTTGATACGGGCCTATGAGTATCCGGAGGAATGGGATGATTTGAGCCAGGAAGCGCTTTATGATCGGCTGCTGGAAATCCGACTTCAACTGAGACTGATGGGTGAGGAAAAAAACGACATGATTGTTTTTTCCTTCTGGCCGGATGTGATCATGATCAAGGAAATCGGCGATCCCATGCTGGTGGCCGAGCATTTAAAACTTGACCGCAAGGAGCTTCATGCCCGGGTGATAATGGCCCAGGGCCGGCAGAACACCAACTACGCCATTACGCTGTATGCCTGCCATCCGTTCTTCATCCAGGGCTACAGCACCATGACCAACGGCGAAAACACGGCCTTCATTCCCATCAAAGCTTACCTGGAATCAAGAGGTTTTCCGGGTTACATGGGATATCAGTCGGATTCAGAAGTGTTGACCCATATCCTGCACTATACCATCAAAAAGCTGGGTCTTGGCATCGAAGCCTATAAGCATATTATCACTCCCTTGCAGGACGGGGCGCTTCAGGAGCATCCCGACGCCATATTTTTAAAGAACCTGAAACAGACCTGCCGGCAGTTGATCATCGATGGCCCCAACTGTGTCATTGGCTGCATGCCGGATCACAGTGTGTTCATGGTCCAGGACCGCAAGAAGCTTCGACCGGGTGTTGTGGGCGGAAAGCCTGGTATTTATGCCTTCGCATCCGAAATCTGCGGTCTGGACGCTGCGATTCCGAATCGCGATAAGAACCGAGATTTTCAACCCATGCATTTGGACACTGCCATTGTCGGTCCGGAGCGACAGGAGGTTAAGATATGGAACCAGAGCGACCCATTACCGCTTCTACACTAAGTGTCAAAGATCTGCCTTGGCAGATTGTTTTCCCGTAGGGTTTATGGATGCCCCTACCAGCGTTTATAAGGCCTATTACGGGATCCGGCAAAAAACCGATCCGGCTTACAAGTGTGTGGGCTGTGCGATGTGCAATATGGTTTGCCCCAACGATGCCATCACACCGATTTGCGGGGACGAAGCCGATAAACTCCGCTATCACATTGACCGGGGCGGACAACCCCGCAGACGGGGCGGACGGCGCAATGTGGCCGGTGGTATTTTAGATCGCCTTAAATTCATTCGTATTTCGATGCTGACCGACCCGGCTCTGGATGCCGGCCGGCACGAATTTGAACTTCGAACCCTGTTGGGCCGGGTCTTGCCTCCGGAAGAGAACCTTAAATTTTTGCGAACCAATGGCTGGATTCCACCGGTGAGAGAGATCTATCCTTTGATCATCGGCAGTATGTCCTTTGGTGCCCTTTCGCCCACCATGTGGGAAGGGCTGCAAATGGGGGTGGCCTACCTTAATGAAGAACTTGGTATGCCGGTGCGCGTTTGCACCGGTGAAGGCGGTTGCCCGCCGCGTTTGCTGCGCTCCCGTTTTCTAAAGTATGTCATTTTGCAGATTGCCAGCGGCTATTTTGGCTGGGATGAAATCATTCACGCCATTCCGGAAATGAAGGAAGACCCCTGTGCCATTGAGATCAAATACGGCCAGGGCGCCAAACCCGGCGACGGTGGTCTGCTCATGTGGTATAAAGTCAACCAGTTGATTGCGGCCATCCGCGGCGTGCCCACCGGCATCAACTTGCCGAGCCCCCCGACCCATCAGACCCAGTATTCCATCGAAGAATCGGTGGCCAAGATGATCCAGTCCATGTACATGGCCTGGGGCTTCAGGGTTCCGGTGTATCCAAAAATTTCGGGTACCTCGACCGCGCTGGCGGTTTTAAACAATCTGACCCGAAATCCCTATGCCGCCGGACTTGCCATTGATGGTGAAGACGGCGGAACCGGGGCGGCCTACAACGTTTCAATGAACCACATGGGGCACCCCATAGCGACCAATATTCGTGACAGCTATTTGAATCTGGTTGCTCTGGGTATGCAGAACCAGGTCCCCCTGTTTGCCGGCGGGGGGGTGGGCAAGACCGGCAACCTGGCCGCCAATGCCGCTGCTCTCATCATGCTGGGTGCCAGCGGGGTTCAGATCGGAAAATACATCATGCAGGCCGCGGCCGGCTGCCTGGGCTCTGAATCGGATCGTTGCAACATCTGCAACATCGGGTTGTGCCCGAAGGGAATAACATCCCAGGATCCCCGATTGTACCGGCGCCTTGATGTTGAAGATGTGGCCCAGCGGGTGGTGGATGTGTTTTTAAGTTTTGACACCGAACTGAAAAAAATTGTCGCGCCTTTAGGTCGATCCACTTCCTTGCCCATCGGGATGTCGGATGCGTTGGGCATTGATGATTATGATGCCGCGCAGCGGCTGCAGATTAAGTATGTGGTATAGGTCAGAGGACAGATGACAGAAGTCAGAGGTCAGATGACAGAGGGTTTCGAATTCGGAATGTGGAATGCGGAAAGAAAAAAAGAAGAAAGAGGGCAGATTTGGGATTTGGAATTTCGGATCGCTGATTGTCTGGTTTTCACCCCGCAACCCGGAACTCGTAACCCGAAAATCCAGTGACCAGAAACCAGAGACATTTGGAGCAGGACCATGTCAGACCAGGATATTAGCAGCAAAACAAGTTCCCATGTCATTTCCGGGATATTTGCCGGAGAGCGTGTCACCACACGGATTCTTGAAGAACAGATCCAGGATGCCGTGGCCCAGGGGTACCGAACGTTGCAGATTGAGGCTTACGGCCAGCACGGTATCGGCGGACGGCTCTGGCGGGCCGGGAATGAAAAGGTTCACATCCAGGTAGTCGGTCAGCCCGGACAACGCCTTGGATCCATGGGATTTCCCAATACGTCCATCGAAGTTTTGGGCCCGGCATCCGATGATGTGGGCTGGCTCAATGCCGGATCAGAGATTGTGGTGCACGGTCATGCCGGCAATGGATGTGCCAACGCCATGGCCCAGGGTAAAATTTGTATTTCCGGTAACATCGGGGCCAGGGGAATGACCATGACCAAGCATAATCCCCGGTTTGACCCGCCCGAGCTGTGGGTCTTAGGGTCGGCCGGAGATTATTTCGGTGAGTTCATGGCGGGCGGTATCGCCGTGGTTTGCGGTTATGACGCCCAAAACCCTGATAATGTTCTTGGGTATCGACCTTTTGTGGGCATGGTCGCCGGCAAGGTGTTCTTCCGCGGACCGCATGCCGGTTACAGCCAATCCGACGCCAAACTGATTTCCATGGGAGATGAGGATTGGAATTGGCTGAACGAAAACATCCGGAGTTTTTTAAATCGTATTGGTCGCAACGAGCTGATGGAGACATTTTCCGATCGCAGTCAGTGGCAGTTAATTGTTGCGCGGACACCCCATGAAAAAATATCCCGGCCGATGCGATCCATGCAATCGTTTGATAAGCAGGTTTGGGAGCAAGAGCTTGGCCGAGGCGGTCTTATTGGCGACCTCACCGATCTGGATCGCAGTCCCATCGCCCTGATTACCACCGGCGAATTGCGGCGGTTTATACCGATCTGGGAAAATCGAAAATACGCCGCCCCCTGCGAGGCGACCTGCCCGACCGGTATCCCGGTTCAGGAGCGCTGGCAATTGGTTCGCGAGGGTCGCATTGATGAGGCCATAGACCTGGCCCTTAGCTACACGCCGTTTCCCGCTTCCATTTGCGGATATCTGTGCCCCAATCTGTGCATGCAGTCCTGCACGCGCCAGTCCTCGGCCATGGCGCCGGTGGATGTAACCCAACTCGGTCGGGCAAGCATCGATGCCAAATTGCCGGAGCTGCCGCCGGAGGGCGATAAAAAAATCGCAGTCATCGGCGGGGGACCGGCGGGGATCTCGGTTGCCTGGCAACTTCGTCTGAAAGGGCATCAAACCATTATTTATGAAATGGCCAATAACATCGGCGGGAAAATTTCCCGGGTCATTCCCGCCAGCCGACTTCCGCAAGAGGTGATGACCAAAGAACTTAAACGGGTTAAAGATGTTTTACCCCATGTGAACCTTCAGCAACCGCTTAAACGCGAGGAGGTTCAGCAGCTGCGGGAAGATTTCGATTTTGTCGTGATCGCCATCGGGGCCCAAAAGCCCAGAACGCTCCCCGTACCGGGTAACGAGCGGGCCATCGCGGCGTTGGATTTCCTTAAGCAGGCCAGGGCCAACAAGGCCAAAGCGGGTAAACATGTCGTCATCATCGGTGCCGGAAACGTCGGCTGTGATGCGGCGGCTGAAGCTCACCGCTTGGGTGGCAAGTTTATCACATTGCTGGACGTCCAGGAACCGGCCTCCTTCGGCAAGGAAAGAGAAGCAGCCGAGGCCGTCGGTGCCAAGTTTAAATGGCCGGTTTTTACCAAAGAAATAACATCCCACAGCGTCAAGCTGGCCGACGGCCAGGAAATTCCGGCAGATACCGTCATTATTTCGATTGGCGATGTGCCCGATCTGGATTTTCTGCCCGAAACCATTGCCCAAGAAAATGGATTTATCAAAGTTGATGACCGGTACCAAACCAACGATCCCAAGGTATTTGCCATCGGCGATGTGGTCCGGCCGGGCCTTTTAACGGATGCCATCGGTTCCGGACGAATTGTGGCCCAGGCGATCGGCGAGATTCTGGAGGGCAATGTGCCCCTGCCTTTCAAGCGCGAAATGATCAGTAGAGACCGCGTGACCCTTGAATATTTTGATCCCCGGGTGACGGAATTTGCCAATCTGGATCATTGCGGATCTCAGTGTTCTTCATGCGGGGCCTGCCGCGATTGCGGTATCTGTATATCGGTTTGCCCGCCCCAGGCCATCAGCAAAACAGAATTGGAAGGCAGCGCCTATGAATATGTGGTCGATGAAAGCCTGTGCATCGGGTGCGGATTTTGTGCGGCGGCCTGTCCATGCGGGGTCTGGGATCTGGTGGAAAATACGCCGATAGGGTAGCAGTGGGCTGGTGCGAAGGAACCATAAGGGAGTATTTGGACCTTTCGAAAAGTAACCCTGAACGGTGAACCCTGAACCTCTGAACCCATGAACGTATAAAAAACGTACGCACGAAAAGTTTTCATTTTCCAGGATAAAAGGAGCCTGTCGTATATGACTGACTTTGATAAACCTCGCGAAGCCTGTGGTATTTTTGGTATCTGTGATCATGCTGAAGCTGCTTCCATAACTTATTTTGGCCTTTACGCCTTGCAGCATCGGGGCCAGGAAAGTGCCGGAATTGCGACCATCAAGGGTGATTCGATTGTTGGATATAAAGGCATGGGGCTGGTATCAGATGTTTTCGACATGAGTGTCCTGCAGGAGTTGGAAGGGCGCTGCGCTGTCGGCCACACACGCTATTCCACTACGGGCAGCTCGATACTGACCAATGCCCAGCCCTTTATGGTGCGCCACAGAAAAAAATCCTATGCCGTGGCCCACAATGGCAACATTGTCAATGCCCAGGCCCTGAAAAATGAGCTTGAAGAAGCCGGCTCTATTTTCCAGACCACGATGGACAGCGAGATCTTTCTGCACCTTTTCGTAAAAAACCTCGGACATGGATTCGAAGAAGCACTCATTGAAACCGTATCCCGGCTGCAGGGGGCCTTTTCATTTATAATGCTGACAAGTCGGGGTGAAGTTATCGGTATCAAAGATCCTTATGGTTTCAGGCCGCTGTGCCTTGGTAAATTGAACGGCAGTTATGTACTGGCTTCTGAAACCTGTGCTTTTGATCTTGTCGAAGCTGAATTTGTGCGTGAACTCGATCCCGGAGAAATTGTCATTATCAGCCAAGACGGGATTAAAAGCATAAAAACCCCGCATGCCGACCAGAGGGCTTTTTGCATATTTGAATTTATTTATTTTGCCCGACCGGACAGTACATTTTATGGTAAAAATGTTTATCTTACCCGCAAAGCCCACGGCCGGTGCCTGGCGGAAGAGGCCCCCGTTGAGGCGAACTTTGTGATGCCTTTCCCTGATTCAGGGACGTATGCGGCCATCGGTTACTCGGAAGCCTCCGGCATCCCCTTCGAGATGGGCATGATCCGCAACCATTATGTGGGGCGCACTTTTATTCAGCCGACCCAGGGTATGCGCGATTTTGGTGTGCGCGTAAAGCTCAACCCCATTAAAAAAGTCCTGGAAGGTAAAGATATCATTATTATTGAAGATTCCGTCATCCGGGGTACAACCATTAAAACAAGGGTAAAAGCGTTACGAAAGCTGGGTGTGGGAAAAGTTCATATGCGGGTGGCCGGCCCCCCCCATCGGTTTCCCTGTCACTACGGGATCGATTTTTCTACCCGGGGTGAGTTGATTGCCGCCCAAAAAACGGTTGAGGAGCTCAGGGAGTATCTGGGTCTCGATTCTTTGCATTACCTCAGCATCGAAGGTCTTTTAAAATCTACCGGGATTGAAAATCCGGAAAAGAATTTTTGCAAGGCCTGCTTTGATGGCAGTTATCCGGTGGCATTCGATGAGAATCTGACCAAAGAATGCCTTGAGATAAGTTAGGGGCGAAGCCCCTAACTTGTATCCAGTACGCCTCAAATTGCACCGAAACTATGATAGCCTCCTTAAATCTATACATATTCTATTTAACCGGCATATTTACTCCTTGCCCTTTTTTGAAATGGGGTATAAAATATAAAATTGCCCTAAGAGTGATATGTGACGGTGGGAGGACGATATGCTCGAGTCGAAATATTTAAAAGACAATATTGAAAACATTCAAAAGCTTTTGGCAATTCCGGCCCTCAGGAATTTTGAAACCAAGAGCCTTCAGAAACTGCTCCGGTTAAGCAAAATCAGAGAATACGAGGATGGCGAATTGATTATCGAGGAAGGGGACCTGGACCCGTGGCTTTATTTCCTGCTTTCCGGCAAAATACGAATCACCAAAGAGGGGCTGGCAATTAATACCCTTGATAAAAAGGGCGAAATTTTTGGTGAGATGCGAATTGTCGATAGTATGAAGCGATCGGCATCTGTTTATGCGGTTGGCAAAACCATCTGTCTGGCTGTGGATACATCCGCTAAAAACAGGATCTCCGATACGGACCCCATGGATGAAAAGTTGGATTTTTTATTGTTGCTATACCGGATATTTGCAGAATATATGTCGATTCGCCTGAGGCTCACCAATGATGAATTGATAACTGCCAAGAAGAAAATTAAACGTTTGCTCGCAAAAATATGACCCCGGCCAAAACCGCTGCCTTTTCTAGAAATTCCACCAACGTTTTTTTTCACATTCTCACCCAGTGCAATCTCAAGTGCCGCCATTGTTATATCAATCCAGCGCAGCACGGGCAAAACACCCTGCCCCTCTCAACCATTCAGGCCTGGCTGGAACCATTCTCCGAAAACAGCAACACAAAAAACCTTATTTTCTTAGGCGGTGAACCCACACTCCATCCGGATTTACCGGCCGCCATCAGACATGCCCGCAAACTGGGTTTCGGCTCCATCACCGTTGATACCAACGGGTACCTTTTTCACGACATTCTGGGAAAAGTAGATCCCGACGAGGTGGACACCTTCAGTTTCAGCCTGGATGGTGCCACGCAGCAAATCAACGATCGGATACGGGGT
>JAFDDW010000110.1 GCA_019310665.1 Deltaproteobacteria bacterium | reverse complement strand
GCTTCGCAGCCGCTTTATTTGAGCTGCCAGTTTTTTGGCCTCCTCGGCGTCTTGGGCTATCAGGGAATCCCAATGTGTGGCTGCCGGACGATAATAGCGGCTTTCATATTCCGATACCATGCGCAGACTGCAAAACGATTCCATGGCCATTTTCATGGAAGCCTTCATTTTTTTTATCCAGCAGGTGGGCGGATTACCGTTTTTGCGGTCATAAAAGCACGGAATGACATCATTTTCCAGCACATTGTAAAGCGCCTGGCTCTCAATGGCATCCTGATAACCGTGATCTTCGTATTCCTCGCCGTTTCCGATTCGCCAGCCGCTTTCTTCGGTATACCCTTCATCCCACCATCCATCGAGGACACTGACATTCAGGACCCCGTTGATAGCCGCTTTCATGCCGGAGGTACCGCAGGCTTCAAAAGGCCGCCGGGGAGTATTGAGCCATACATCCGCTCCCTGCAGCAGATGACGGGCCAGATGCATGTCGTAGTCTTCAAGAAAAATGATCTTGCTGGCCACCTCCGGTTTGCTCGCAAACTGAAACAGGCGCTTGATCAGTTCCTTGCCTTCGTCATCCTTGGGATGGGCTTTTCCCGCAAAGATAAACTGAACCGGGCGGTTTTTGTTGTTGATGATCGCTTCCAGGCGCTCCGGGTCCTGCAGGAGTAAATTTGCCCGTTTGTAGGTTGCAAAGCGCCGGGCAAAGGCAATGGTCAGTGCCTCCGTATCAAGAGCCGATTCGACAGCCTCCAGCACATTGTGGGGCGCATTTCGCCGGGCGTACTGTTTGACCAGCTGCTCCCGGCAGGTACGCACCAGACGGGAGTGGTTCATTTCATGGGCGCGCCACAATTCTTCATCGTAGATCTCATCAAGGCGTTTGATGTTTTCAGGTTTGCGGGAACCCATATACCAGTCGGGACCCAGGGTGCGATCGAATAGATAGGCAAACTCCTGGGAGATATAAGATGGTATGTGGATGCCGTTGGTGATGTGGGAAATGGGCACTTCTTCCTCCGGTCGATGGGGCCAGACAAAAGACCACATTCGTCGTGCCACCGATCCGTGTAGTTTGCTGACGCCATTGCAATAGGCCGCCATGTGCAGAGCCAGAATAAACATCGAAAGAGGGGCATCAGCGGTTGATCCTTCCGGTTGGCCCCAGGATAAAATTTCGTTGACCGACGTTCCGAGCCGTTCTTCAAACGGCACAACATAGGGTTTTACCTGTTCCACCGAAAATTCGTCATGTCCGGCCGCCACCGGTGTATGGGTGGTAAAAACGGTGGTTCGGGGGACGATTTCAAGGGCCGTTTTAAGATCAACCTTATATTCGGCCATGGTCGTCGCCAGCCGTTCCAGGCTGGCAAAGGCCGAATGCCCCTCGTTCATATGCAGAACTTTGGGTTTGATTCCCAAGGCGCTCAGGGCCCGCATGCCGCCGATTCCCAACAGAATTTCCTGGGTCAGCCGGGTCTTGGCATCCCCGGCATACAGACGTGAGGTGATTTCGCGATGAGCGGGTGAGTTATCTGCAATGTTGGTATCCAGCAGATAAAGCGGAATGCGACCGATCATAATTTTCCAGATTACGGCATAAAACTCGCCCTCCGGCCCTGTGACGGTGACGGTCAGGTCATTTCCGTCCTCAGCCTGCATGCGCTCGGCCGGCAGGCTATAAAGATCGGTTTCCGGATACGCTTCCTGCTGCCATCCTTCGGGATTGAGGAACTGGCGAAAATAGCCGTGATGATACATCAAACCGATACCGACCAGCGGAAGCCCCAGATTGGATGCGGCCTTTAAATGATCACCGGATAATATTCCCAGGCCACCGGCAAACAGCGGCAGGCTCTCATGGATGCCGAACTCCATGGAAAAATAAGCAATGGTTTCATCCGGTCCGAAAGGAGATTCTTCATGATCGACCGGCTCGATTACCCGGTCTTGAAATTCTTTCTTTACCCGTTCCAGATGAGCTAAATACCCCTCATCCCCAGCCAGCTGCTCAAAGCGGTCCTGGGAAACTTTGGCCAGGAAGGCCCTGGGATTGCGTTCACATGCCACCCACAGGGGAGGATCGATGCGTCGAAAAAGCTCAATGGCATTTTTTTCCCAGCACCACCACAGGTTGCGAGACAGGTCTTCCAGGAACTCGAGGTTTACGGGTATATTTGGAAACACCTGATATGTTTGAAAATTTTTCATTTATAATTAATCCTTCATCCTTGGTTTCATAAGCGGTTTGGCTTTAACCTCAGAAGATATAGGCTAAATTTTAAAAAATCAACAACCCTTATGATATTGACAGGCGAACGTCAAAGTCAATCCTAAACCAGTTGAATGAGAAGGGTTTATAAAACATTAAAATCCCAAATCCCAAATTCCAAGCTCCAAATCACAAATAAATCTCAAATTTCAATATCCAATGACCAAAACAATCACCGCGGTTGTACACTATTGCTGCACAAGCCCTTGTCCGCCTGTGGTTATGCCGTTTGGCACAAGTGCTACCGGGTCATATGTTTGGGATTTTGAATTTGGCTCATTGGAATTTGTTTGAGATTTGGTTTTTGGTGCTTGCAATTTTCATGATTTTCAATAAGCAAGTAACTTTCGTATATTCAGCCAATTACCTGTTCAAATGAGGTAGCCCTGATAACATTAATGGTCGACGGAAGTCAATTTAAGCCATACCCTCAACAATTCACTGGCGCCCCAGGCCTGCGCATCACAGCCGCGCGGGGTGTGGGGGGCGTCACCGTCCATAATTTCCGGTATATGGCCCAGACACCCACTGTCTAAAAGCCGCACACCACTGGAAAGCCAGGCCAGCGCCGCTGCCTGGCCATCATCACCGTAGCTTTGTACCCAGGCTTCGCAAAAAGATGGAAACAGCCAGGTCCAGGCCGTGCCGTTGTGATAGGCGGGTTTGCGCCGGGTGTCCTCATCGCCGGTGTACTCCCCCTGGTAGGGGTTGTGGGGATCATTGATAACCTGATCCCGGTGGACAATTTCAATTGGATGACTCACCGTACGGTCGGCCAGACTGCGGATGGCACCTGGTACCAGCAGCTCTTCACAGGCCGCTAGAATCCGGCGGCAAATTTGTTTGTCACTGACGGCCCCCAGGGTGATGGCCAACAGCTGGTTCGGTCGCCGGGCATCATCGGCGACGGCCTCAGCGGCCGACTGCCCGGACGACCCGTGGAGGCAGTCGGCGAGAAACCCCGGGCCATCACGCCAGAACAGGTTTAAAATTGAGGATTGAACCGTTTCGGATAATTGACGCCATTGGTTGCGGTTTTCAGCACGGTCCACAACTGATAGAACGCCTAAAGCCGAATACCAAAGCGCCTGGATTTCAATGGGATATCCCTGCCGGGGCGTGCCGGCCGGATGATCGGTGTCCATCCAGGTAAAATGGATCGGACTGAATATAAGGCCGGTTTCAGGGTCCATGTAAATGCCGTTGGGCGTGCCGGCCATAAAAGATTGACCGATGGATAAAAGGATTTGACGGATGGTCCGTCCCCCGCAGGCTTCATCCAGAAAGCCGTCCGTTTTTTCAGCACGGATCAAGTCGCCACAGGCCTGAATGAACCACAGCGGGGCATCTGAGGTATCCCGGTTTCCGGCATTATCGCCCTGGATCATATTCGGCAGGGTGCCCTGTTGTTCAAATCGGCCGAATTGCTTCAATATCATCCGGGCCTCCTCAAATTTTTGGGCGGCAATTAAACCGCGCACAAAAATCAAGGCATCCCGGCCCCAGTCCAAAAACCAGGGATACCCGGCAATAACTGACTTCAACTCCCCGCGACGCACCACAAAGTCATCCAGGGCCCGGCCTAATATTTTTTGGGGTTGACGCCAGATGCCCGTATCCGAGGCCAAAGACCCCGTCGGCTGTCGGGGTAAATGGATCTTCTCTGAATTAACGGCTTCAGGGGTTTGGGAAATTTCTGCCGCCAGCGTCACTTGTTGATCACCTGCTAAAAAAACCGTGAAGTATCCGGGGCTGAATAAGTCGGAATCCGGATCCAGGCCGCGACCGGCATCAACGTCTCGGTGAACCATATACTGCCATTCGGGTTCCCGGACAAATTCTCCGTCCGATATTTGTATCCGCAGGTGATGGCCGGCGTCCGGGGTAAATTGAATTTCGCTTTTGCTAGAGGCAATCTTATGAGGCCACCCGTCTTCCGGTCCCAGATAGGCTTTGGTGGTTTGATGAAAATTGCGGTTTTCGATGTCCGGACGTAAAATGAGCTGAACCGGCTTGTTATCTTCCAGCCGTCCGGCGGTCCCCCCGTCTGGTCGGCGATAAAAAGTCAATTGCACGGCATTTTTTGCGGCGATCATTTTTAGCCCCAGGGTCATTAAAACGTCTTCGCCCTGTCCGCTGGGAATGTGATAGTGCCAGTAGGCGCCCGCGTCATCACTTAGCGCAAATCCTTCCAGGCAGTCGGTGTTTAATGCCTGGGAGTAGTCCTGAAACACCAGCCAGGCCCGGCAGCGGGTGAACATGATCCAGCGATCTTCAGGGATTTTCGCATGGAGGTTGGCTGCCAGCAGGCAGTCATAGCGGCTGGTCAGTTTGCCCCAGGAAACCGGTATCCGCAGCATCCCGCCGCGTCCGTTGGTATTGAGAAACGTCAGATGCTTTCTCAGCAGTTCCTGGCGCTGAAACATTCGTTTTACCCGAATCCGATCGGGCTTGGGCAACGCCAGAAGAGCGGCTTCTTCATGCCGACTCCCATCCGGTGAAAAGATGGATAGCTTCAGCAAATAGGCCTTGGCTGACACAGGCGGCACGACAGGCGTAAACAGTGCAAAAAATGTCCCGTCGGCGTTTTCCAGGCTATCCTCGCATGCCAGGGCCTGCGGTCCGTCAAATAGTCGGGCTCTAAAGGCACAGTCGGCCCGCAGGATCAGAAAATGTCCCGGCGGTAACATGACCTCCCGCCGAAGATCACGCGGCCATTGCCAGGTGACGACTCTGGTTTCACTGCTCAGCGGATTGACGCTTTTACAGAAACTTAGCGGATCTTCTTTCAGCTGCCCGGCCATGCGATCAGGATCAAGATCGTCCAGATTCCGGGTGCCATGATAAAAAGAAAACACTTCAAAGGCCTTGGTCCGCAGACGCTGGATTTCAACCTGCCCCGGCAGCCAAAAAGGCCTATCGGGCAGTTGCTGCAGCGATTGCCGATCTGTTTCATCCTGGCTAAGGCATAACACCTGGCCGGGATCCAGCAAATAGGTGGACCGATTGTTTGATTGTGAAACGCTCACCGGGGCATCGCTGAGAAGGTCGACGAAATGCGGATCCGCCATGCCCGTGACCGACGAATTCCAGGTGGCCAGGGTCTGGTTTTCATCATCCAGGTTGACCAGCACCAGCAGCGATTTGCCGGTGGGAATATGGCGACGCAGCAGAACGATATGGTTCCCGCCGTCCTCCTGGACCATTTTTACTTCCGTTTGCCCCTGAAACACCGGCAGTACTTTGAGCAGTTGATTTAAACGACGGATCCGGTCTACCTGGTTGACGGGCGCTCCCCAGTTCAGTGAAGGGCAGTTGTGAACATTGATTTTTTCGGCGGCATACCACTCCACCCCGTTGGCAAATCCATAGGCCCCCTGGTTGGAAGCAAGGGCGCACAGCGCTGTGCGCATGCGGGCGTAGGCCTGTGAACGGGATGCCAGGCGGAGATTGTCGTGGGTTTCCGCGAAATGGACCGTGATCCCGTCGCTATCTGAAATCCCCATGGACTCCGGCAAATAATTTTCAATTTGTTGGCGATCATAATTTTGAAACAGTTCCGAATAGGCCCAGTTTAAATTGGCGGTATTTAGCAAATCACGGGTCACCGAAATTTTTCCCCCGAGGCCCTCAAGCAAAAATACGGTGTCCGGATACTGGTCGCGGACTCGGGCGACAATGTATTTCCAGGCCGCAGCCGGAATCATGTAGCCGGCATCGCAGCGAAAGCCGTCCACACCGCGGTTGCACCAGGTCAGAAAAACGTCCGCCATGTACCGCCATAAATCCTTGTGGCTGAAATCCAATTTGGTAAGGTCTTCCCAGTCCACCCCCCAGGCCCCGGGTACCTGGATTTTCCCCTCGGGGCCCCGGACCAGCCATTGGGGGTGGGTTTCGTGAAGACTGGCGGCCCAGCCGGTGTGGTTGATGGCGATGTCGATAAATATCCTGGCGTTGCGTTGGTGAACGGCATCCACCAGCTCGATAAACTGTTCCAACGGGGTGGCATGATGATCAAATTCGGCCAGGGCCGGATCCACCGCAGTGAAGCTCAAGGCCGCATAGGGACTGCCGAATCTGCCCATACGTCCGAAGGTGGTGGGGGTGGGATGAATCGGCAGCAGCATCAGATTGCGGCAACCCAGCTTGCCCAAAATAAAATCAAGTTCAGCGATTAAATCTCGAAACGTTCCCGAAGGTGGAATTACCGTATAGCCGTTTTGGTCCAGGAATTGCCGCACAAAAGCGTTATAAATGATGTTGGCGCAGCAAGCATCCGCAGAATCAACATTTATGATGGTATTGGAACCCTGGGGCCAGATCGGGGTCGTTGCGGCAGGTGGTAAAAAGAAACATTTGGCTTCAAAGTGTCCGTTTTCACACAGCGGCAAAGTTGCCGTAAAGGTCAGCTCGTCGACCGGTTTCATCGGAATGTCAAACCAGGCTCGGCCCAGAGGCGTTTCATCCTGTTCGACCTGCCGGATGATCTCCCTGCGGATGATTCCGGCCTGCCCGATATTGGTGCGCACCCAGGCTGAACCGTTTTGCGGCTGCGGTAAAATAAGGGTGAAAACCGCGGTATCACCGCAAAATTTCACCAGGTGTTTTCCCGGGAGCGGGTCTTGAATCAGCTGATCATTTTTATCCATAATGGGTGTGATAGAGTGCTGAATTTCGTTAATAAATTATGTATATATCATATTTAAAACTAATTAACTAATTACTCCGCCCTGAAAAGTAACAATATCAGGAGCAGGTAAAATATTTTTGTCCTTTGAAATCTTATTAGGCAATGTTGATGCTGATCCGGGCGGATTAATTAATCATTGTTGAAACTGAATCGCACAAAGGCTGATGAGGTGAATTAATCTTAGGGTAAATGAATATTAGTCAATTATTACGGCCACCTAATTGCTGCTATGTTTCTTTAGACCCAAGCATCTATAATGAATTAAAAAGAGAAAAACATAAAAATAAAATGCGCAGCATTAAGTAATTAATCCGCCGGACCTATGGTTAAAAAACAAACTTCAGTTTTCGAAGAACTATTTATCACCCTGAATATGCTATTTTTCAGGGCGGAGTAATTACCAATCAACGATCTGATCTGAATGGGTTTATAATTTATAAATGTTTCTGAAATTTTGCTTGAAAAAAGGTCATAATATAAGTATAAGATATTTCAATAGAAATTTCGAAATCCGACCCATATTATCAGGCTGAAGACTATGAAATATCGAATTCTAGCATTGCTTCCTTTGGTGCTGGGTTTATGTCTGCTATTTCCCTTTTCAGCAGGTTCCCAGTCAGGCGCTGACGAAAGCACCCCAGCAACCGGCAATATAATTGCCATGGTTAAAGCGGTCATGTGTGAAGATATCCAGGGAAACACCCCTTTAAATCCGACCACCGTCTTTTCCGTTGAAAGGCGCAAAGCCATCTGTTTTACATCCTTTGATCCGGTACCGCAAAAAGCCGTTATATATCATCACTGGTTTCACAGTGACATTCCCAGCGCCCGAATAAAGCTGACCCTAAAACCGCCGCGCTGGTCGTCCTATAGCAGTATCAAGTTAAGGGCAGAAGACATCGGTCCCTGGCGGGTGGAGATCACCGACTCCCAGGGAAACATTTTTCACGTATTGAGATTTAGTGTCACGGAATAACCGGTAATGGATAACTTTCTATTCCTGATTTCAAGCCTTCGCTGGCAGGACATCGTTGATATCGGCCTGGTCAGTTATATTCTCCTCAGGTTCTATGTTCTGTTTCGGGGAACAAATGCCTTTCGAGTGCTGATTGGGATTCTCATTCTGTGGTTCTTTCAACAGGTCGCTGTTTCCATGGGCTTGGTCGTCACCAGCTGGGTGGTTCAAGCGGTCGTTGCCGTGGGAGCGATTATCATAATTGTAATTTTCCGCAACGAGATTCGCAATGTTCTCCTGGCGCGCAATTTAAAGTCCATTTTTTGGGATTTTTCTTCCAAAACCGTCATAACCGCCATCGAAACCATTATCCAGAGTGTGCATGAAATGGCCCAGCATAAATGCGGCGCCTTAATTGTATTTCCCGGCAAAGAAGATCTGGAAGAAGTCGTGCTAGGCGGGATTGCCTGGAAGGGAGAAATATCCAAAGAGATGATCCTGAGCATCTTCTGGCCGGACAATCCGGTTCATGACGGGGCCGCCGTTATTCAGGGAGATCAAATTAAGCAGGTTGCGGCCATCCTTCCGTTGTCCCGTCGCGATGACCTTCCTTCCTACTACGGCACCCGCCACCGGGCGGCCCTCGGGTTGGCGGAAGCCACCGACGCCCTGGTCATCGTCGTATCCGAGGAAAGAGGGGATGTGGTGGTCGCCCGGGGCTCCCAGCTAAAGATCGTCAAACAAAAGCGGCGGCTGGGACAGATTCTGCAGGAGCATCTGGGCGTCGCTTTAAAAAAAGGCCGGGAGTCGAGAAAAGAAAAACTGGCCTTTATTGCGGCCGCCTTGTTTTCGGTGGTTCTTACCACCGGGGTATGGTTCATCCTATCACGGGGGGTGGACACTCTGGTGACCCTTCCGGTACCGCTGGAATATACGAAGCGGGATCTGGCCATGGAAATCGTTAAAACATCTGTAAATACAGTCAATCTTGAACTGGAGGGCTCCGGTGCGCTGATAAAATCCATTCGGCCGGACCAGGTGCAGATCAGGCTGGATCTCAGCAAATCCAAGGCCGGACCGAATACATTTACGATTAGCCACAAAAATATTTCTCTGCCGCCCGGAATCGTTTTAAAAGGCGTTACGCCTTCGGAGGTGGATGTCGACCTTGATGTACTCATCAAAAAGGAACTGCCGGTTCAAATTGACTGGGTCGGCAGATTGCCGGATCATTTTATTCTTGAAGAAGCCACCGTAGAGCCCCAAACAGTGGAGATCATCGGCGGCAAGCGCATGCTTGAAAAGATGAAGACCCTTTATACTGAAAAAGTCCCCATCAATAACCTGGAAGTCGAAGGGGTTATTACGGTCAACGTGGCCCTTAATCCGGCCTCGTTGAAAATTGCACCCGGCTCGGAAGAAAAGGTAACCATCAGGTATCTGACCCGCTTGAGGAATCAATAGGCGAAAAATTAAATGTATCCAGCCATGGGATACTCATCCCTATGCGCTCTTAGTTTCACTTCCTTGTTTTGCATGTCCGAGTACAGACATTAAAGTTGCAACCATCGCTGAAATATCTCCCATGTTTGCAGGGATTATCATGGTATTATTTTCTTTGGCCAGCTTTCCAAACTCGGCTATATATTTTTCAGCGACTCTTAAATTTGCCGCTGTTTCGCCACCAGTCAAACTTAAAGATTCAGCAATTTTCCTAATACCCTCAGCCGTTGCATGGGCAATAAGTTCGATTTCTTTGGCCTGTCCTTCAGCTTCATTAATACGCTTTTGTTTCTCACCTTCGGATACCTCAATAGCTTCTTTCTTTAATCCTTCTGCACGGTTTATCCGGGATTGTCTATCACCCTCAGATGTTGCAATGGCAGCACGTTTCTCTCGCTCAGCTTTCATCTGTTTTTCCATTGCATCCATTACAGTTTTCGGTGGAGTTATATCCTTGATCTCATAGCGCAAAACCTTAACTCCCCAATTCTGAGCCGCTTCATCAATTGCAGCAACTACCTGCTGGTTTAGGCTCTCTCGTTCTTCAAATGTTCTGTCAAGTTCAATTTTACCAATCACTGAACGTAGCGATGTTTGGGCAAGCTGGCTTGCCGCAACCTTATAGTTATCAATGCCGTAGCAAGATAGCTTGCTGTCTATCACCTGCAGATATAAAATACCATCGACTGCAACGGATACATTATCGGTGGTAATGCAATCCTGTGAAGGGATGTCCAGAACCTCTTCTTTAAGGGAGCGTTTGTAGGCGACCTTATCAAGGAAAGGGATGAGAATCTGGAAGCCTGCGCTAAGAGACTGGCGGTACTTGCCAAGTCGTTCGACAATGTATTCCGACCGTTGAGGTACAACAACGGCTGTTTTTATTAATAGGACAATAACAATGACAGCTAATACACCGACAACAATTAATGACTCGTTCATTTTTTCCTCCTTATACAGGTTTAACCTTAAAAGTAAGTCCATCCTCAGACTCTTGACTTTCTATTAAAACAGATTGCCCTTCTTCAATTTCCAGCTCTGCAACAGCTCTCCAAAAACTCCCCATAACTTTTATTTCACCAGGCATATTAGGCGTGATTGTTTTTGTAACAATGGCTGTTTTCCCAATCTTCGAATCCGTGTAGTGATCATCAATACTATCGCGAGTCTTGCCTTTGAATATCTTCAGGCTGTATTTCCGTAGAGTAAAAAGCAGCGTTAAGGATGACGCTATAAATATTAATATTTGACTTGTTAATTCAATACCAGATAACCAGGTAATTAATGCCACTATCCAACATCCAGCTGTAAAAAAAATTAAAATAAACCCTGGCACTGCTAATTCGGCAATTAAAAATGCAACACCGACAAGAAACCATATTAATGACGATGAAAGAATCATTTTACCCTCCAACAATTTAATTTTTCTACTTTATCTATTAGGCAACTAACGTTTGCGAATAACCAGCATGCCTCGTGACTTCCTTGTTTGAACATACTTTAACGGTAAACCGCATATTTTTTCACGTCTGGTTCTTCCGTCTTGTTATGCCAGGCTATTGTATATGGGTCCACATTCGAATAACTTTAACCGCTTTTTCATCAGCTATAATTTGATATACTATTGGATAAAAACAGCGTTCCCGTCACCCCCCATATGGCGGCGAAAAAAAGAGTCCATAGGGGCGTACCGATACCGAACCCCAAGCCGAAAAATCCGACGTCCATCCGCATGGGAAAAACGATGAGGGCGCTTGATAGCCATGGCAGTTTTCACACCGGGGGATGACACCAGAGGCCGGCGACTATCGTCTCTTTCGGGGCCGTCTGCGACTTCCCTTCGACTCGGTTTTGAGCGACAGGCGCGGCTCGCCGCCACCGCGGGGGAGGATAACCTTGTCCTCCGAAGCGACCCATACAAAACGTGACTGCGATTTACTGCCCTTGTAGGCGGAAAGCCGGAAACGGCGCACATGGAAGCTGCAACTCATTAAAAGCTGCTCGAATTTTTTACTCGGCTCAGCCGACCACACAGCCAGACACCCTTGTTTACGCAGCGCGCAGCGACAGGCCAGAATACCTTCACGACCGTACAGACGGCGGTTCCCTGAATCTGTCATCACGCCGGGACCATTATCGATATCCAACAGGATCGCATCGAATCTGCTCCGGGAACGTGAAATAAGCTCGACGATATCGCCCGTTTTGAGGTCAACTCGTTCGTCCCCCAGCGGATGGCCGTTAAGTTCCCCGAAAAACTCACGATTCCATTCGACGACAGCACCCAACAGTTCACCCACCACCACTTGGGCGCGGGGGCTGAGCATATCGAGAGCCTGGCGCAGGGTATAGCCCATACCCAAGCCTCCGATGAGTATGCGGGGCGCCTTGCGATCAGCCAGATGGGCACAACCCAGCCGCGCCAGCTCCAGTTCCGACTCATGTTGGCGACTGAGCATTAAATCCTGATTATTGATCTGGATCGAGAAATCACGGCCATGCTGATAAAGCACCATCTCGCCGCCGTCCGGGGTCCGGGCTGTAGCTATTTTTACTCTTGGTTTCATGCTTCAATCTATTTCTTGCGCTTATCACGAAGATAAAGGGCCTTTGACTTGGTGGCACCTATTTGCCTTGCTTCTGTATCAAAAAGCTTTGTTGCAGAAACCAACTCGCCCAGCTTTCCATACCCGTAATTACGCGGGTCAAATCCAGGTGATTGTTTCGCTATATTACTGCCGACAGGTGCAAGATGAGCCCACCCACTGTCATCGGAGGACGCTTCCACGGCATTACGCAACAGGCTGACCAGTTTTGTATCTTGTTTTAACGCGCTGCTGGATTTTTTGGCAATCGCTTCACTTTCATCAGTCTTTGCACGAAGGACCTCTGTGTAAATGAATTTGTCACAAGCTGAAACAAAAGCGGACGGCGTCTTTTGCTCACCAAAACCATACACTAATAATCCTGACTCTCTGATTCTTGACGCCAGCTTGGTAAAATCACTATCACTCGTTACGATACAGAATCCGTTAAAGTGACTGGTGTACAATAAGTCCATAGCGTCAATAATCATTGCGCTGTCAGTTGCGTTTTTTCCCTTTGTGTACGCAAATTGCTGCATTGGCTGAATAGAATGTTGCAACAGAACCTCTTTCCATCCTTTCAGGCTAGGCCCGGTCCAATCGCCATAGATCCTCTTGACGCTGGCTGTCCCGTAATTTGCTATCTCTACCAGTAAACCATCTACAAATCTACAATGCTTGGTTGAGCATTATCCGCGTCTATAAGAACTGCTAACTTGTCAGTGTTTTCCATAGTTTTGTAATCTCCTAATTTCTTCTAACCATTGATTATCAGGTCATTGTTATTTTGCTTTCCTTTTTAGGATGCCCACTTAATCGAAATTTTGCGACCAGATTGGACGCAGTCCCACAAATAAAGGTTGATCAAATTATAGTAAGGTATTCCGGTATTTTCTGACATTAGTTTAAAATACTCGATGATGTCGATACCCATTCGAATGGTTACCTGTTTCTTTAACCTTTTCGCATAAGGATCTTTACGTCCTTTCATTTTTGAAAAATTGTATTCTTTCCTCAAAATTTTTCTCCGGTATATGCTTTTTGTTCTTTTTTCGTCGCTTTCTTGGCTGATATGATCCTGATTTCTGTTTCGTCTTCTCTTAATGCGTAGCTTACAACCAAAGCGATGAATTAAGCTGCATTTGAACTAAGTATCTGTACCTCTTTTTCAAGTCGTTCTGCCAGCAAATCTTCGGTTACTTCAAGATCGAAACGGGTTTGGAGATTCAACCAGAATTGAGGCGATATTCCAAAAAACCGCCCTAAACGCAGAGCTGTATCAGCAGAGATTGATCGTTTCCCATGAACAATTTCGTTAATCCGTCTTGGAGGTACGCTTATATCTTTGGCAAGTCGATATTGACTGAGTCCCATCGGTTTTAAAAATTCCTCAATAAGGATTTCACCGGGATGAATGGGGGGGAGTTTTTTGTTTTTCATCATTGCCTCCTAATGATAATCTGTAATTTCGACATCATATGCATCACCGGTTTTCCATTTGAAACAAATTCGCCATTGATCGTTGATGCGGATTCTATGTTGTCCTTTCCGGTCGCCTTTTAATGCCTCCAATCTGTTACCAGGTGGAACGCGCAATGTATTTAAATCGGTAGCAGAATCTATAATAACCAATTTTCTCCGCGTAAGCCGCTGAATAGTTTGGGACAATTTTCTGGAAAGAAGTCTGTTGAAAATTTTTTCAGTTTCTTTATCCCGGAAAGATTTTATCATGAGGAATATTAACGCAACTCGTTATTAACGTCAAACGTTAATTCAAAACATTGGGATTTCAAAGACCTACCTAATCTAAAAAAGCACGGAGCCTCTTCTGGTCTGGTGTATGTGCTGGTTCGGCTATTTTTGTTGAGGTTATGGGATAGACTATTTGATGTAATCAAATCTTTTCTTAGATTTGATTAGTTTTCCATATTGTCGAATCCAGTTCAATTCTTCCGGAGTCAAGGTCCCCTGCTGCATCGCTCTAAAATTCATCATCAGTTGCTCCCTGTTTTTCGGCCCGGTCAGAACCAAGTGAATATGAGGATTTGACAAAACAAATCTATAGCAGAGTTCAGGTGTCAGGGGAGGTATCTTAGCCTCTTCTTTGCTGCCCGGCCAGGGAGCCACTTCAATCCCTTTCACAGGGTTTATTAACTGTAACTGTTGCCAAGCCAACGCCGTGTAACTGACAACAGCAGGATTCCGTTTTTTTAAATGTGGGAAGATATCCTCTTCCGCTCCAGTGTGTTTGGCATTATAGCGAATCATTAGCAGATCGAGCTCTGAATCCAAGGCCAATTGCCCAGCCCGTTGTCTGTCATGAATGCTGGTTCCAATAGCCTTAATCTTACCTTCCTGTTTAAGTTTCAATAATGAATCGACAACACCCTGACTGTAAATTGACGTCCGCCCCAGCCACCCTAGTTTGAACACATCCAAATAATCGGTATTTAATTTGAGCAGAGCTTTTTCAATACTCTGGCGTACCTGCCAGCCAAAGAAACCCCAGCCAAGCAGAGCCACCACATTTTTCTCTCTGTTTTTTCTGATTACTTCCTTAATCCCTGCGGTAACTTTTTTAAAACTGGCGCCCCAGACCCAGTAATTAGCTCCCTGCTCTGCGGCCCATTCGACATCAGAAGAATCTATCCCGTAATTGCCAGCAATACCCATTCTGAAGACCCGCTTCTCAATCACAGGTAAAATCCTAAAGGAAAAATCACTTTGAATACTGTTGTGTTCCTTGGTCATTGGAGTTCCCAACAAATGTCCCGAATAATTAAAATCTCATTTTTGGGTGCTACCGAACGTGGAAGTGAGCTGCGGCCACGATAAGCGACACGTCTGCACGGCCTTTACGATAAACCGCGATCTTCACGCCGCCGTGCCGTGGCGAAGCCCTTTAGAGCGGAGACTGGTCAGCTCCACTGGGTAACTTCCCCTCAATCTATTTCTCCTGGTTCTGTGAGAAGCCGGATACCTTCTAAAATTTG
>JAFDDW010000109.1 GCA_019310665.1 Deltaproteobacteria bacterium | reverse complement strand
ATTGAATAATTGCCGATCTTGAGTTTCCAATTTAAAATCGACAGAATACCTCAACTTTAGGCATTTTAGGCATTTTGTAATTTTAGGCATTTCTTCGAGCAGCTTCATATTTTCGTTAAAATATATTTTGCCACAAATTGCACAAAACTCAATTATAACGACCTATCGATCGAATTAACCTAATTTCCGCTGTAAAGGAGAAAACTTTTGAGCCAGGCCTATTACACCATCCCGAAGGAACAGGACAAGAACGACTACCATAGCGCCCATTATCAGGGGACGATACATGCCCACAGGAGCCAGGAGCTGATTAATGGTTACAGTGATAACTGCGCCCACAACAACACCAGGATATTTGCCGATACCGCCGATGACGATCATGATCATCAGGATTGTAAATACATCCATGCTCAGCATTTTTGTCGACAACATGCCGACATAGTGTGCATAGAGAGCCCCAAACAGGCCGGTTATAGAAGAGGTAATGGCAAACACCATCAGCTTGTACCTGAAAGCACTGATTCCCAGGCTGGTGGCAAAATTCTCGGAATCTTTCAGGGCCAGAAAAGCCGTCCCCCAATAGGATTTTATAATAAAAGCAAGGATCAGCGTGCAGATAATTGTCAGGAAAAGCGTTAAATAAAAAAACGGCACCAGCTGCTCGGAACTGAATGCAAATCCGAGAAGATTAATGGGGGGTATAGTGAGAATTCCCTGGGATCCTCCGGAACCAATGGCCCGGCCGAGGGGGCCTTTTAAAAAAGGTATCAAAGTCATATGAACTGCAAATGTCACTAAAGCAATATAGGGCCCTGCAAGCTTGAGGCAGGGCAGGCCCACAAGCACACCCAGCATTCCTGTGATTACACCTGCCATCATTATGGCAAAGACCGGCGGAATGTCCAGCGAAACAGAAAGTATGGCCGAAGCATATGCGCCCATAACATAAAAGGCGACCTGCCCGAAAGAAAAAATCCCGGCAAAACCCATAATAACATCCCAGCAGGAGGCAACAACCGCCCATATCAGTATCATGACTAAAATGTTCATGATATAATCCGTGTCACCAACAAAAAGCGGCATAATTCCCATTACACAATAAAAACCGCATAAAATCAGGACCATGCGTTTCAAACTCATAATTTACTCTCTTCCCATCAAACCCCGGGGGCGTATAGTCAGGGTGACTAAAAGCAATGTTAAAGTAGCTATCTGCACATATATCATTCCAAAATGCCATCCAACGAAAGCCTCCAGCATTCCCAAAATAAAAGCGGCGTACAGGCTGCCGCTGATTGAGCCCATGCCGCCAAAAGCAGTAATAACCCATGCTTTTATCATGATATTGGTGCTGCCCATGGGATCAATAAAGGTTTTCTGGCTGAGCAAAATCCCGCCAAGACCAACCATAATCGTTGAAATTGCAAAAGTCGCGGCAAAAATAAAATCCTTGGGAATACCCACAATTTTAGCACCGGCCGGATTTTGCGCAACAGCCTGGACAGCCATCCCCGTACGGGTGTTGTTAAGAAGCCATCCGAAACAGATCATGCCGCCGACAGACAGTATGAAGATCACTATGTCCTGATGGAAAAGAACCACTTGACCCAGTTCAAGGGTCCCTTCGATCATACCCGGCAAAGATTTAATGCGGGGCCCAAATACAGCCTGATAGCCAAAATCCATAAAAAGCGACAGACCCAGAGTCAGCATCATGACTTTCATCTCCCAGTCATCATGTTTCCGCAAGGGAGATATCAATATTTTTTCCAGCAGGTAACCCACAACAAAAAAGACAGGGATGGCTACAAAGAAGACAGAAAAATATCCTCCGATAAGCCCCACAGGGATAAGGAGCATCCATGCAAAATAGCCACCCATATTGTAAAAAGATCCATAGGCAAAGTTAAAGGCCTTGGTCACACCATACACAAGGGTCAAGCCGACAGCCATCAATGCATAAACAGAACCGTTAATAAGACCGCTTATGATTACATCGATTATTTCAAAAACCATCTTTTTGCTCCGAATTGGGGATCCCTTACAACCCAAGAAAAATTTCTTTTAAATCCTCATTGTTTAATGCATCGTCTTTGCTGCCCTCAAAAGAGATGGAACCTTCTTCCATAATATAAATTTTATCGGCCATCTCAGTAAGCTGCGGGATATTTTGTTCCACAAGAAATACAGTTTTCCCCTGCTTGCTGATCTCCTTTATAATCTCTAAAACATCTAACCTGTAACTTGGCTGCAGACCCAGTGCCGGCTCATCTATACATAACAAATCCGCATCGGACATAAGCCCTCTTGCAATTGCAAGCATTTTGGCTTCACCACCGCTCATGGTGCAGGCTAATTGCTTTTGACGCTCTATAAGTTTGGGAAAAAGAGAAGCCACCCATTCCATATTTTTCTTCTCATTGGCCCTGGCATTTTTAGAGTACGCGCCGAGTTTAAGGTTTTCTTTGACAGTCATATAGGGAAATAATTCGCGGTTTTCAGCAATGTAAGTAATGCCCAGGTTAACAATTTTATCTGCCGCTGAACCGATGATATCCTCTCCAGAATATGAAATCTCGCCGCCTACTTTTTCAACCAGTCCGCAGATTGATTTTAATAAAGTACTTTTCCCATGGCCATTGGGCCCCATCATGAGCACTACCTGACCCTGGTCCACAGCAACGGAAACATCTTTTAAAATATGAGACTCTCCGTAATAGGCATTTAACTTATTTACTTTCAGCATAGGCATCACCCAGATAAGATTCGATAACCCTTGGGTCACTGGTTACGATTTCAGGCTTGTCACAGCAAATCATAGTGCCCGACTCAATAATTAAAAGAGTTTCCGTAAGTTCGGTAAGCACTTTCATAAAATGTTCGATAATAATAATAGTGATCCCGAGCTCTTGATTGATTTTTTTGATCAACTCCATCATACTTTTAATCTCTTGGGCGTTGGAACCTGCCATGGGTTCGTCCAGCATGAGAATTTCAGGCTTTGTAGCCAGAGCAGCACCTATCATCAGTTTTTTCTTTCCAAGCAGGTTTAAAAGCCTGGTATTTTGAAAGCGCTCACTGGTAAGTCCGACAAAACTTATAATTTTATCGGTATGTTCCAGATCCAGCCCGCCCCTGGCACCGAAGCGGCTCCCGAGACGGATGCTTTTTTGGACGGTAAGGCTTGGAAATATTTCAGGTATCTGAAAGGTGCGTGCAATGCCTGCTTTGGCAATGCGGTGGGGGGGGAGACCGGTGATGTCTTGCCCGTTAAATTCGATCTTGCCCTCATAGCTGTAATTGCCTGTGATCAGATTATATACGGTTGACTTGCCTGCTCCGTTGGGCCCTGCAATGCCATATACCTGCCCTTTTTTTACTTCAAAGCTCAAGTTATTGACAGCAACAAGTTCACCGAATTTTTTGGTGACATTTTTAGCTATGAGCATGTCAGCTCTCCGTTTGCGTGGTCCGGCATCTCATCAGTGCCCTTAGGCGCTATCGAAAAAAACGCGCGGTAAAAAGTAACTTATGCTTGCATCTTTTGCAAGTATCATAATTATCTAAAGCGGTCATATGTGCAGACCTTTTGAATGACCTGGCTGATATCGGCAAAATGGGCCTCTATCCAGTGCATTAAAAGGATATTGTGCTCGATATAGGTGTAATATTCGTCATCATCCCCGTTTCCGGTTTCATAAAAATCCATCAGGTCCCAGTTGAGTGCGTACAGGTTTGCGGTAGCCAGCATGGGTATCAGGCTTTGCTGCTCCTTTTTCGTCAGCGGCGCAATGCCGTCAAGCCGGATGCACTGCTCATTGTAATTTTTTAAGAAAAGAGCAAATTTATCCATCCGGAGACTGCCTGCCGCGGCCCCGTTCCATTCACTGGTAAAATAGACCAACCCCAGGGCCACATCAAACACCCGGTAATCGATCTTGGCCCAGTCAAAATCAAATAGGCCGACCCCTTTTTCATTTTTGTATTTCAGGTTGCCGGGATGGTAGTCACAATGCACGGGCACTTCCAGCATGCCGCCATAGTTTTCATCGGCGGCCATACAGCCGTCAATAACGGAAAAAATCATGGCCTTGTTGGATTTGAACAGCGTGTTACAACGTCTGTTGCCGGCCTGTTTGGCATAGCCGGAAAAAATATTTTTGAAAGTGGCAATAAATTCCATAATCCGGGGTTGGCCTCGGTCGGCGCCCTCGGGTTTGATAAAATCACGGCCGCAATGATGCATCCGTGCCAGAATTTTTGCAGCACTGGCAAACTCGGCATCGGTCAGATCCGTCTTGACCCAGGTGTACGGGCTATCCCCTTCAAGAAACTCAAACAGGCCCCAGTAGGTCGCCTTGCGCCCCTGGACCGATGTTTTGACAAATGTCGATCCATCCCGGGATGGGATAACACCCGCAACAATATCAAGGCCGTTTTGCCGCAAATGGTTCAGCAGAGCATGCTCGAACCGGATCTCGCTTTCGGCGATGCCGGGGTTGTATTCGCGCAGGAAAAACTTCTTTGACCGTCCCTGTTGGCCCATCCAGACGGCATAGCTCCTGTTTACGAAGCCACCGAATATCTCCCTGATGCGGGTCAGGGGGCCCACATCATACTGTTTTTCAACAATGGCCTGAATTTGATCGGAATGAGCCATTATACCTACAAATCAGTTCCGATTAGATTGAATATGATGCACCCTTTAAATTTCGTATGCGTCCCTCACCGTGCCGATATCGTAAAGCTCTTCAATGATTTCGGAAAAATGAAATTCGCCGCAGGAACCAAGGGCGATATTTAACCTGATAACATCTCGGTTGATGTTTTTGCGGTCCATGGTTTGTTTATCCCATGAATCGTCCTGTTTTTCAATGGGAGGGACTAATCTGTTGTTTTTTCGGGGAGGAATCCCTGGTCAATAATCGTTCTGGCCCAGTCGTCAAAAACGCTCAAATTGGCCGTGGTGTGGTAGTCCACATGGTAGTCGCGACTTGCCACCCGTTGAATGACGTCAAACGCCTGATTGTCCTCGGGGAGATATAGAGGCTTTAATTCCATGGCGCCTTTGTGGAATGCCAGATACTCGCGCTGGGCCTGGCAGTCGTACCAGAAAGCATCTTCGCTGAAAAAATTGAGGTTGTCGAGTACGCCGAAACAGTGTCTGGCATTGTGAACACCGAAGTCACATAATTCTTGACGGCCGCGTTTGCCATCGGATAGCGCCTGAACGCTGGGTGTTTTTTCACCGGTGCTTCCCCCGGACTGGACAGAAGGAATCCCGGTCACCCACATGTTCAACCGGGCCACGGCCACATTGAGCAGATTCATACCGTCGTGAGAGTAGGCCAGGTCGCCGTCGGGTTTTGTGGTGCATGGCATTCCACCGAACACGCAGAGTATTCCGGGGTTGACGGTCTGGGCCACGGCCAGCATGAACAGAACCTCGGCGTGGGTGATGATGATACAGGCTTCCGGTGTCTGGGGGGCGGTGCGCCCAGCAAGCGGCATGGTGGTCAGGCGCAGATTGTTGCCCACCCGGGCGCTACGGATCAGCGCATCCATCATGTTGTCCATACAGATCAGCGGCGATTTGACGCCGCATATGGAGTCATGCCACTCATCACGGCCGGCAAACCATTTCACGGCATCATCACTGTTCATATACGCACTGCAGGTGACTTTGACGCAGTTGTTCAGCTGGTCCATGATCTGGTTGCATTGCAGCGGATCTCCCTTGTGGACTTTCACCGGCTGGCTTAAAAACCGGACCACATCGAGATTTTCTCCGATAAGCTTGACCAAATGATCGAGTTCGTCGTAGGAGGCGGGCAGGGGATATTCACCGGATTCCCTGTACAGAAATGGCGGGATGCCTCCAATCCCCAGGGTGTTGGGTCCTTCGTCGCCCGCAAAAGTCTTGGCGGCGGTATCCAGACTCCGGTCGATCAAATCCGGCAACAGGTAGATACGACCGTTCGAGGAATCATATCCGGCAAGGCCGGTGGCCTCTAGAAGCCTGATTAATGCTTTATTTTTGGTCTCGATGCCAACTTCCGCCAACACGGCTTTGGTGGTTTCGTGAATTCTTGCATAAGTCTCTTTTTCCGCCTGTAAAGCGTTTTTGTATTCGGGCAACGCCTCATCGATCTTCGCATCGATATCGATCATGCTGGTTTCTCCTAATAATCATCGTCTCAGACGTCCGATAACTCCTGTAACTGTCAAGCGCTGAAAGTATTCCCCAACGTTGCAAAATCGACCCCATCCTTCTTGTCGGGTCGTAGCCGAAGGCGTAGCCTGAAGTCGATCCTGTCCGGCGTAGTCTCGACAAAGACGGATGAGTTCACCCAGGGGGGTATTCAGAGAATGGCCCTTTCACTATAATATCGGATATAATAACAAAACCATTAGCTATTTTTTTGCCAGTATCTTCTTTCGTTGAGGATCGTAGAGTGCGCGACCCGGTTCGAGTATCGCCGGGTAGCGTTTATTGTACGATTCGATTTCAAACCCGTCCCCGACGCCGGATTTCTCGGCCGCAGTATAACCGTAGCAGATGTTTTTGCCGATGGTATGTCCGTAGCCGGCACTGGTGGTGACCCCGATGACTTCCCCGTTTAAAATGATCGGGGCGCTTCCCTGGAGCATGAGCGGCTTTCCCGCATCGATGGTAAAGGTGCAAAGTTTCCACTTGG
>JAFDDW010000108.1 GCA_019310665.1 Deltaproteobacteria bacterium | reverse complement strand
TCGAAGGCCGGAAGATAGCCCTGGTAAAAGGTTATGCCAGCCATGAGAAAATAGCACGGGACTTCCCTAAAATCGAGGCGTTCTGGTATTCCAATCCTTTATATGCCCTCAGGTCCGTCTCGCTCGGCAAAACGGACGGCTATATCGGCTCCCAGGGGACTTCTTCGTATTTAATGAGCAAACACACCATTACCAATCTTAAAGTCGCCGCGATCTTTGATGACAGCCTGGATGGACAGCGTTTTGCGGTGCGCAAAGACTGGCCGGAGCTGGCGGCGATTCTCGATAAAGCCCTGGACACGATTTCTGAAAGTGAGCGTCTTAAAATAATAGGCAAATGGATTCACACAGAGCCCGGTCAGGTCCGGCAAAAAAAACTTGTCCTGTCTGAAGAAGAAAAAACCTGGCTGGCCGCCCATAAAGACATCCGCCTCGGCGTGGACCCTGCCTGGCCGCCCTTTGAGTTTTTTGATGCTAGCAAAAATTATTCGGGAATCGGCTCGGGTTATGTCCGCCGGCTAAACAGGGAATTGAATATCAACATGATGCCCGTCCCGGATATCAGCTGGTATGAAGTTATGACAAGGGCCAAAAAAGGGGGCGTCGATGTCTTGCCATGTGTCGCCAAAACTCCGGAGCGTGAGAAGTTTCTGCTTTTCACCAGGCCATACCTGAGTTTTCCGATGGTCATCGTCACACGGCAGGACTCTCCGTTTATCAGCAATGTGGCGGGTTTTGGGGACGGCAAGGTCGCCGTTGTCAAAGGATATGTGACTCAGGAGTTTCTGGAACGGGACTATCCTGATCGCAAATTTTACCTGGCGAATGATATCGATAAGGCGTTGAAAGCTGTATCCAAGGGGAAAATAGATGCTTTTGTAGGAAACCTGGCCTCCTTTACCTATGCGGTTCAAAAACTGGGGATGACCAATTTGAAAGTCATGGCCGCGACGCAGTACAGTTTTGAACTTGCCGTCGCCGTACGGAAGGACTGGCCGGAATTTGTCAGGATTCTGGATAAAAGCCTGGCGGCCTTACCCGAGCAGGAAAAAAGCAGTATTCATAATCGCTGGATCAATGTGCGCTTTGAGCGCCAATTTGATTGGATGCTGGTTTTTAAAATTGTTTTTCCCATTCTTTTGGTTGGCGGGATAATTCTGGCCACTTTTATCAAATGGAACAGGACCCTCTCCCAGGAGGTCACCGAGCGGAAACTGGTCGAGAATGCGCTCAAAGAAAGCCGGGCGTCGGCTCGCGGGTTGCTAGACGCCACGCGTGAATCTCTTTTTCTTTTAGACAGTCAAGCAACTATTCTGGCCACAAACACAACGGCCGCCCAGAGGTTTAAAAAAGCACCAGCCGAAATTACGGGGATTAATTTTTTTGATTTGCTGCCCCGTGATGTTCGGGAAGCCAGAAGAGCCTATTTTGATCAGGTGATGCAAACCGGCCAACCGGTCGATTTTGAAGCTGTACGTGACGATTATATTTTCCAGACCCGTTTTTATCCTGTTAAAGACAAATCCGACACTCTGGTCGGCGTGGCTATATTCGCCCAGGATATTACCGATCAAAAACATGCTGAAGAAGCCCTTCGCGAAAGCGAACGCAATATGCGCATCGTTTTTGAAAACTCACCGATGGGCATGATACATTTCAGCAATAACGGCACTATTCTCAACTGCAATGACAATTTTGTTGAATTGATGGGGTCGTCACGTGATAAACTTATCGGTTTCAATACTGCCAGAGAAACCAAAGATGAAAAATTGCGTGCTGCCTTATTAAATACGTTATCCGGGGAGCGGTCGGAATATGAGGGGAATTATAAGTCCGTCACCGGCAGTAAAACCACATCGCTGAGAATTGTTTTTAACCCCTCAGAACCCGGAAAGTCTTCCACTGAAGTCATCGCCACACTCGAAGATATCTCCGAACGCAAGCGCATGGAAAAAGAATTGATTGAAGCCAAAATTACAGCCGACGAAGCGAACATGGCCAAGGGTGATTTTCTGGCGAATATGAGCCATGAAATTCGCACGCCCATGAATGCCGTCATTGGAATGTCACATCTGGCTTTAAAAACGGACCTGACGCCCAAACAACAGGATTACCTCAACAAGATTCAATCCTCCGCCAATTCTCTGTTGGGAATTATAAACGATGTTCTCGATTTTTCTAAAATTGAAGCCGGTAAACTGGATATTGAAGCGGTGGATTTTAACCTGGATGACGTTTTGGATAATCTGGCGAACCTGGTTACCGTTAAGGCCCAGGAAAAAGAAGAACTGGAAGTACTTTTTGCCACGGCCGGTAAGGTACCGCGCTTTTTAGTAGGCGATCCTCTGCGACTCGGGCAGGTGCTCATTAATCTGGCCAACAATTCGGTTAAATTTACCGAATCGGGGGAAATTGTCGTAGCCAGCGAATTGGTCAAAGAAGATCAGGATCAGTTGACTCTGAAGTTTTCAGTCAGTGACACCGGCATCGGATTGACCCGGGAACAGATATCCAAATTGTTTCAATCATTCACCCAGGCCGATACGTCTACGACGCGTAAATACGGCGGTACCGGGCTGGGGCTGACCATCAGCAAACGCCTGGTGGAGATGATGGGTGGTGAAATCTGGGTCGAAAGTAAACCGGGGCAGGGCACCACCTTTAGTTTTACAGCCAATTTCGGCAGGGGCAAGAAAAAAGAGAAAGAACGCCCCAAAGTGCCGCCGGATTTGAAAGGGATGAAAGTGCTGGTGGTGGATGACAATGCCACCTCACGGGATATTTTTCAGGAAATGCTGACGTCGCTCACCTTTGATGTGACACTGGCAGCTTCCGGGGAAGAAGGATTGGCCGAATTCGAAAAAGCCGGGGACAATCACCCCTTTGAACTGGTAGTAATGGATTGGAAGTTGCCGGGTATCGACGGCTTCGAAGCCTCCCGGCGCATCAATAAACATCCGGAAATCAGCACCGTACCTGCGATTATTATGGTTACCGCCTACGGACGGGAAGAGATGATGCAACTCAGCGAAACGGAAGGACTGGACGGTTTTCTGATCAAACCGGTGAATCCATCCATGCTCTTCGATACGATTATGCAAATCTTCGGCCAGGAGGAAAACAAAGAACCAAGGGTTTCTTACAGCAAAGATCAGGATACTCAAGCCCTGAAGGCCATTCACGGCGCAAGCATACTTCTGGTGGAAGACAATGAAATAAATCAGCAGGTGGCCGAGGAAATTTTATCCGCTGCGGGATTTAAGGTTTCGATTGCCAACAACGGCCTGGAAGCCGTAAACCTGGTCAAAGAGAATGTGTATGATGCCGTACTAATGGATGTCCAAATGCCGGTAATGGACGGTTATGCCGCTACGCGGCAAATTCGGAAGTGGGAAGTCGGAAGGCGGAGTAAAATTGGCGTAAATTCCGATTTTAAATCCGAAATCCGAAATCCCAAATCCCAAATCAACGAAGTTCCCATTATCGCCATGACGGCTCATGCCATGACGGGCGATTATGAAAAGAGCCTGGAGGCGGGAATGGTCGATCACGTGACCAAACCGATTGATCCCGAGCATCTTTTCGCCATCCTCTTAAAATGGATTCGACCCCGGCAAGTGCCAACGGGTGCATCGGCACCGGAAACGGGTATTGACGAAAAGCAGTCGGCTACTGCAGCAGCAGACATAACATTGGTGTCGGGATCAAACACTCCGACCGATAAGGAAGCATTTCCGGCGTCCATGCCGGGATTTGACCTCGATGAAGGGCTAAAGCGATTGCAGGGCAACCACAAGCTTTACAAAAAATTGCTGCTGAACTTTGCCGGTAGTTATTCCAAAGCGACGCATGATATTCGCCGAGCGCTCGATTCGGCCGACTATGAAAATGCCCACCAGCTCGTTCACAGCCTCAAAGGGGTGGCTGCTAACCTGGCGGCCGGCCGGTTACTGAAGGCGACCGTTGAAATGGAAAAGCTTGTCAAACATGCCAATACCAATTCACCCCCGGAGCCTGAGTCAATCGATTCCAAGTTGGACGTGCTGAAAAGTGCACTCGATCAAGCTTTGGTTGCAATCGAAACTCTCAAAGCGGGTGATGAAGCGATGAACACCGAACTTTCAGCGGACTCATCAGCCTTGCCTCCGGTGGATGTTGACAAGGAAGCAATTCGTCGCTTGCGTGATGCAGCCGAGATGGGGGATGTGACCGAAGTCGTTTCAATAGCGGATGAAATTACATCGCAAGCAAAGGGCTTTTCACCTTATAGAGCAAAGATTGCTCAGCTGGCCGATGATTTTGATTTTGACGGTATTATTAAGCTGGCAGGTGAACTAGAGAATATTGCGGATACACGGAATTCATGATCCACTTGGCCGGCGCGTTTTGTTAGCCGAAAACAAGGTGCCGGGGAACCTAAACCGTTAGTCTTATTAGCTACTGACACTTATTAGTAAACTGAGCAAAAGGTTTGAAAAATGAACAATGACCCAACCTCGCCTGAAAACAATTCCGAACAAATCGCCAAGATTTTGCTGGTGGACGACAATACCACCAATTTACAACTCTTGAATGAAACCCTGGACGGCCTGGGCTACAAATTGCTGATTGCCAAAAACGGCAAGACGGCGTTGTCGATTACCCAAAAAGCCAGTCCATCCCTCATCCTGCTGGACATCATGATGCCGGAAATGGACGGCTATGAAGTATGTCGGCGATTAAAAGCGGATGAAAACACCCGTCATATTCCGATCATTTTTATCAGCGCACTGGTGGATGAGGAGGATGAAGCCAAAGGACTTGGCATGGGGGCGGTGGACTATATTACCAAGCCGATTAACCCCGAACTGGTCAGAGCCCGGGTACGCAACCACCTGGAGCTGAAACAATATCAGGACCATCTGGAAAATCTGGTGAAGGAACGTACCCGCCGGCTGGCCCTGACCCAGGCCGTCACCATTGAGAGTCTGGCAACCCTGGCCGAATATCGGGACCCTGAGACCGGCGGGCACATCAAGCGCACCCAGAATTATGTCAAAGCCCTGGCGGTGCATCTGAAAGATCACCCTCGATTTCGGGATGAATTAAGCGACGAAGCCATAGAGCTGCTGTACCTGTCGGCACCGCTGCATGATCTGGGGAAAGTGGGCGTGCCGGACCACATTCTGCTGAAAGCCGGCAAATTGACCGATGAAGAATTCGAGGAAATGAAAAAACATACCGTATATGGCCATGACGCCTTATTGATTACGGAGCAAAAATTAGGCCAGGATTCCTTTTTGCGGCTTGCCAGAGAAATTGCTTACACCCATCAGGAAAAGTGGGACGGTTCCGGCTACCCCTCGGGTTTAAAAGGTGATGAGATTCCGCTCCCGGGTCGCTTGATGGCCCTGGCGGATGTCTACGATGCGCTGATCAGCAAGCGGGTGTATAAACCTCCTTTTCCCCATGAGAAAGCTGTGCAAATCATTGTGGAGGGCAAGGGCCGGCATTTTGATCCCGATCTGGTCGACGCCTTCATTGAACTGCAGGAGACTTTTCGCAACATTGCGCTGACATTTGCAGATTATGAGGAAGAACGGCAGATGCTCGGTGGCGGAAAAGATTTGTCAGCGGAAAAATGTATTACCAAACCGGTCGAGAATATTTTGCTGGTTGAAGATAATGAAATCAACCGCGAAATTATGCAAAGTCAATTGACTGCCATGGGTTACCGGGTTGACATAGCCGTTAACGGCACTGAGGCGCTTAAATTATATCAGAAGAAGGCCTACGATGTCATTCTGACCGACATTGAAATGCCGGAAATGAACGGCTATGAGTTGACCGCTGAAATACGCCGCCTAGAGGCAGACACCGATCGATCAATTCCTATCCTTGCAATTACCGCCAGCGAATTTGATCTGAACGAAGAACGTGCCAGATCCAAGGGTTTTAACGGCTATATGTTGAAACCGCTTGAAGTCGAGGTATTGAAAAAAAAGCTGGCCGGCATTGTTTGTGGCTGAAAAAAACATTGCAATAAGCGCCAAAATTAACTATGCAACAGAACATTTATTTTTAATTCATTTAAAGGAGATATCCCATGAAAAAATCTGTTTTTGTTTTGATTTTTGCAACCTTACTTGTTTTTTCGTTTACCGCTATCGTACCGGCCGCAACGACCCTGGATGGCATTTGAAAAAGGGGGAATTGATTGTCGGCACCACCGGTACCCAGCCGCCCCTAAACGCAACTAACAAGGCGGGTGAAGTCATCGGGTTTGATGCTGATATCGCCAAGTTTATCGCGTTGAGCATGGGGGTTAAAGTAAAATTTTCAAAAATGCCCTTTTCAGAGTTGCTCCCGGCACTGGAGGCCGGCAAAGTTGACATGGTTATATCCAGCATGACCATGACTCTGGAGCGCAATTTAAAGGTCGCTTTTGTCGGTCCCTATTATATATCCGGCAAAGGTATTTTAACCAAGACCGGCACCATTGCTGCCTTGCAGGAAGCCGATGGGTTGAATAAGCCGGAATTTAAAGTCGCCGCGCTCAAGGATTCAACCAGTCAGAAATTTGTCGAAGCCACCGCGTCCAAAGCCGAGCTGGTGAAAGTGAAATCCTATGATGATGCCCTAGAGATGTTGATGCAGGATAAGATTACGGCGCTGGTTGCCGATTATCCCTTTTGTGCGTTCTCGGCCTTTCGCTATCGCGACAAGGG